>CAZVUE010000018.1:0-11312 GCA_964630335.1 uncultured bacterium
TATGAGTCAACCGATTAACGTTGTCTTCCTTTGGCACTTTCACCAGCCCTGTTATCTCAATTATGCCACCGGTTTTTACGAAATGCCCTGGGTCCGGCTGCATGGCATCAAGGACTACTACGGATTTGCTCTCCTCCTAAACCGTTTCCCGGAAGTAAAAGCCACCTTCAACCTCACTCCGATTCTGGTTGAACAGATTCTGGACACGGTAAACCGAAAAGCGGAAGATAATTTTCTCAAATTAAGTTACCAGCCGGCTGACACTCTGACTGCCGAAGAGCGTTCTTTCATCTTGCGCAACTTTTTCGCCCTGAACTGGGAAACGATGATGGCACCCTTCCCCCGGTATCAACAGATTCTTCAAAAACGCGGCCGGACCATTTCCAACGAGGAAATCTCAGAAATGGTGTCCGGCTTCACCGTTCCGGAAATACGCGACCTCCAGGTACTTTTTAATCTGGCCTGGTTCCATCCTATCCTGAGGTCTGAAGACAAATTCCTCCGGGACCTGGCACATAAAGGACGGAATTATACCGAAGAAGAAAAAACCGCTCTTCTTGATTACCAATACGAAATTCTGGCTAAGATTGTGCCTCTCTGGAAAAAGATGGCTGAGGAAAACCAGATTGAAATTTCAATATCTCCTTACTACCACCCCATCTTACCCTTGCTTCTAAACGCTCCCGCCCCATTACCTCAGGATGCGGTCTTACAGATAAAAATGGCGCAACAGTCTTGCCGGGATAACTTTGGAAAAGAACCCTCTGGCTGCTGGCCACCGGAAGGGGCTGTAAGTAATGAAGTAATGGCTCTCCTGATAGGGGAGAAATTCCGTTGGTCCGCCAGCGACGAAGGCATCCTGAGACGTTCCTGGATTGGAGAGAATTTTGACCAAAGGAACATTTACCAGACTTACCGATACCAGGGCGCCGACGGTGAAATAAGACTGATCTTCCGTGACCAGAGGATTTCAGACAAAATTGGATTTGCCTATCGTTTCCGGGAGCCAAAATCGGCTGCTGACGACCTCTTTTCAGACATCTCCCGAATCAGGTCCCTTCTGGACGGGCAAAAAGGCGTGGTAAATATCATCATGGATGGCGAAAACGCCTGGGAATATTATCCTGACGAAGGAATACCTTTCCTGACCAACCTTTACTCCCGGTTCGGTCAGCAAAAAGAGTTCCGGACCGCAACCGTAAGTGAAATGCTGTCTGAAATACCGCCATCAAACACCCTAAGCCATATCCACGCTGGTTCCTGGATCAACCAGGATTTCCATATCTGGTCCGGTTATCCGGCAGCGAATTCTGCCTGGGGATTATTAAACCGTGCCCGGCAGGGGGAAAAAATAGAAGACATAAAGAACCCTGAGGCTAAAAAATCTATTCTGGCTGCGGAAGGAAGCGACTGGTTCTGGTGGTATTCTCCGGAACACTCCTCGGGAAGAGACGAGGAATTTGATGCCCTCTTCCGTCTTTTTTTAAGCAACTTTTACCGCCTACAGGGTGAAGTGGAACCAGAAAATCTGCATCAATCCATTACTTCAATCCAAGAGGAAGTTTGCTTTCCCAACAATCCCATCACTCCGGAGATTGATGGAAAAGAAACCACTTATTTTGAATGGCTGGGCGCGGGCCACTTCCTGCGGGGAGTTTTAGCGGGAACAATGCACCCATCAGCCAAAATTATCCGCACCTTATATTTTGGGTGGGACGAAAATAATCTTTACCTCCGGCTGGACCCGGACCCATCCTTCGCGGATGAAGACGGATTTACTTTTTGTCTTGATTTTGGCTCAGGACGCCGGTGGAGTTTCAAAGCCGAAAATGGTACAATAATACCGGGGTCCTATCCCTTTGCCATCAGCCAGGATAAAATCATAGAAATCTCTTTCCCCTGGAAAGAACTTGGTTTGCCGCCGGGGACCGAAATACCGTTTGCGGTAGAGGTCAGACGAAACGAACATCTCCTGGACCGATATCCTCAGAGGGCTGGCCTAAAACTTATTGTTCCCGGCGAGGACTACAAAGAAATCTTCTGGAAATAGGAAAGGATTGATGCAACCCTAAAGGGTTGCCCTACATTAACATTGGACTAACGTAGGGCAAGGCTTTAGCCTTGCATTTACTATGCGGGTTTGATAAATCAAACCCCTACACAAGTGGCTAAAATCGCACCGTTCCCTGCTCTTATCTACCAACCGGGATTAGACTACCAGAAAGTTTTGGCTCCACCTTACGATGTTATTTCACCAGAAGAACGGCGCACTTTTTGGAAACTCAGCCCTTATAACATCGTCCGGGTTATTCTTCCTAAAACCCGCTCTCAAGCAGGGAAAACGTTTCAAGCCTGGTTGAACAAATCGGTCCTCTTCCAGGATTCTCCAGCCAATTTTTACTGGTGCCGGCAGGAATATCCTTTCGCCGGAAGTATCCGTACCAATCAAGGATTAATTGCGCTCCTCCAATTGGAAAACCCGAAAAAAGGTATTGTCTGCCCTCATGAAGAGACTATCCCTTATGTACGTCAGGGACAGTTTCAGATCCTGGAAGAAGTATCCGCTAACTTCTGTCCCATTATTACCCTGTACCGGGATAAGAGCCGGGTGATTGAATCTCTGGCGCCAATAAAAAAGCGCCCTTTTCTTACTTATCAGGACGAACGGGGCGTAAAGTACTCTTTATGGAAGATACCGCCGGTACCGGCTATTTCAGGAACTTTTGCCGACAAAAAGGTTTACATTGCGGACGGCCACCATCGCTATGCCAGCGCGTACCAATACTTTTTAAAAACGCAGACCGCATCGTCTGCTTACATACTGACCTATTTTCTTAATTCCTGCGGTGATGACATCGCGGTTCTCCCTTTTCACCGCTACCTGCCTAAAACCAACCGGAAAGATTTCCTTTCTATCAAAAACTCTTTTTCGCTCCATTCCGAACCGGATTTGAAGACCCTTATGCATAACCTTTCTGCCGGCTGGTTAGGTTTAGCCTTTGAAGGGAAATTCTTCCGTTTCCCGGTTGTTCTGGAAAAAAAGACCCTGGAAGTTTCTTTCCTGCACCAACGGGTCATCAACAAAATCCTGAAATTCCCGGAAGACCATCTGATATTTGAACCGGACGCCCAGGCGCTTCTGAAAAGAACACAAAAAGAGCCGGGGATGGCTTTTTTCTTACCTCTGATTTCCCTCAAGTCTCTTTACGAAATCTGGGAAAAAGAGGTAATTCTACCCCGGAAAAGTACCTACTTCTATCCCAAAATACCCAGCGGTCTGGTAATTTATAAACATAACTGAATTAAAACAAATGCAATTAGCGTTTTGTCATTCCCGCACGTCTTTAGCGGGAATCCATTTATTCTCGGTATAGATTCCGGCTTACTATCCACCGGAATGACAACTTAAATGCGGTTATATTAAATGAAAGAATTAGACGTTTTGAAAATTTTTGAGGAGACCGGCGCGCTACTTTCCGGTCACTTCCTCCTCTCTTCCGGCCTGCACAGTGACCGGTATCTGCAAGCAGCACGGATTCTCCAGTACCCGCAAGAAGCATTGCTTTTGGGTCGTGAATTAGCCCAAAGGTTCAGCGGGCAAAAGATATCTGCGGTTATCGGACCCGCCTTAGGGGCAGTGGTGATTGCCTTCACCGTATCAGCCGGCCTAAAAGGAACCCGGGCTATCTTTGCCGAACGGGAAGGCGGTGTCTTCACTCTGCGCCGGGGATTTGAAATTAAACCGGCCGAACGGGTCCTGGTCGTTGAAGACGTCATTACCACCGGTGGTTCCACCCGGGAAATAATTACTCTGGCAAAGAATCTTCAGGCAGAGGTCATCGGCGTTGGAGCGGTTGCGGAAAGAAGCACAACCCCCATCAGTTTTGATGTCCCGAAAGAAGTCCTTCTTCGCCTGCCTCTCAATGCCTACTCCCCGGAATCCTGCTCACTCTGTCAGCAAGGCATACCGCTGGTAAAACCCGGCAGCCGGCGATGATACGATGATAGGGGTTGACAAAAATACTACCCATCGGGTTTAATATAGATAACAGTAAATTCACAATCTGTCATTCCCGCGAGTCGTAAGCGGGAATCCAGAACCTGTCCCTGCGTGTCCTAAGCAGGGATTCCTGCCTAAGGCATGCAGGAATGACAAATGGAGGTAAAGTATGGGCGGTTGGATATTTTTAGGTGTGGTCGTCTTAATTATTATTACCAATACTATCCGCGTGGTTTCGGAGTATGAACGGGGAGTAATCTTCAGGTTAGGAAGACTGATTGGCGCCAAAGGTCCGGGTATCTTCCTTTTGATTCCGATTGTGGACCGGATGGTTAAAATCAGTCTGCGTACCGTCACCTTTGACGTCACACCCCAGGAAGTAATGACCAGAGACAACGTGCCGGTAAAGGTCAACGCGGTTGTCTACTTCCGGGTTCTGGACCCTTCAAAAGCGGTCTGTGAAGTAGAAAATTATCAGTTAGCCACGATGCAGATAGCCCAGACCACCCTGCGGGGCGTGTTGGGACAATCCGAATTGGACGACCTCCTTTCGGAAAGGGAAAAGATTAATCAGCATCTGCAGCAAATCATCGACGAACAGACCGACCCCTGGGGAATAAAGGTCAGCATCGTGGAAGTAAAGGAAGTGGAACTTCCCGAAACGATGAAGCGGGCGATGGCAAGCCAGGCGGAAGCAGAACGGGAACGCCGGGCTAAGATTATTATGGCCGACGCTGAATACCAGGCCAGTGAAAAATTGCTGGCGGCTTCCAAAATCCTGGAAGGCTCGCCTTTAGGAATACAACTCCGGTATCTGCAGACCGCCAAGGAAATCTCCGCGGAAAAGAATTCTACGCTGGTCTTTCCTCTGCCCATGGAATTTTTGGGCGGCTGGATTAAGAAGTTAACAGAAAAGAAAGAGTAGCGCGGGTCCCCTTGCCAAAAGGATTGGCAAGGGTGCGATTTATCGCACCTGTAGGGCAAGGCTTTAGCCTTGCAAAGTGGCATGAAGTTTAAAAAAGTAGCCATTTTTGGGGTGGGATTAATCGGCGGTTCTGTTGGTCTGGCTTTGAAAAAGAGGCAGATGGCAGAACAGGTAATCGGTGTGGGCCGACGCCAGGAATCCCTGGAAAATGCGAAAACTTTGGGTATAATAGATACCTACACCCTGAAAGTAGCCGAAGGCTTCGCCGATGCAGAACTAATCATTCTGGCCGCGCCGGTCAATGCAGTCCTGGAACTTCTGGAAACAGGCTTAGCATTTCTGAAAGACCACCGTATAATCACTGATGTTTGCAGTTCCAAAAAAGTGGTGGTGGAGTCAGCGGAAAAGGCTCTCCCCTCTCATCTTTCTTTTATTGGAGGTCATCCCATCGCCGGTTCCGAAAAGAACGGGGCAGAATCTGCCTCCGCAGACCTTTTTGTTGACCGGGTGACGGTCCTGACACCAACTGCAAAAACCCAGTTACCTGATTTCGAACGGATCCAGACCCTCTGGGAAAGCCTTGGGAGCAAAGTGTTTTCCCTCACGCCGGACGAACATGACCGGGTCTTAGCGGTAACCAGCCATATCCCTCACCTCTTAGCGGTTAGCGCCAGCCTTCTGGTTGAACAGGCGGAAATCCCGAACAAAGAGAACTTTATCGGGCCAGGATTTAGAGACCTGACCCGAATCGCGGAGGGTGAGCCGTCACTCTGGCAGCATATCTTCCTGACAAATTCCGACCATATTCTGGAAAATTTGACCCGGCTGGAAAAGATAATCTATGAGTGGAAAGATGCCCTGAAAAAGAACGACCTGGAACACCTTCTCAAACTTCTGAACTCCGCATCCCAATTCCGGAAAAACCTCTAAAAAACAGGCAAGGCTAAAGCCTTGCCCTACTCCAATCTCAATGTAGGGCAAGGGTTCCCTTACCCTAGTATGGGTAAGGGCCCTTTAGGGTTGCGTTAATCCGATTGTCGTAAATCTTTAGAGTTAACAAAAAGAAGCGGGAAAACAATATCGCTGGTACAACAGGGAATGACCACCGCAATAACCATATAGATTAAAACCGATCCTACCTGGTGAACCCATTCCGTAACTCCGAAAGAGATAAGGTACAGAATTGAGGCGATAGAACTCACCAGTACGTGGAGGGAATGGGAGAAGATGACTCCCTCCTGTTTCTCTAAGGTCCCCGGCGCAAGGAAACCCACTAATATTCCCAAAAAGACAAAGGGCAGGATTAATTGAGGATGTTCTATGATGCAAATGTGTAAATGCATCCGGGCGCCTAAAAGGAAACCTGCCAGATAAGGAATGAAGATATCACTTACACCGCAGATGCCAACCGAACCGATAAAACCGATGACCACCGCCTTTAATAACCTCCTCTCGTGCTGCCAGAACATTGCGGTCGTTGCCATTGCGGAAAAGAGGAGATGAACCGGATGAAAAACATGAAAGAGTTCCTGGGTGTAGGGAGAGGCATTTTCTACTCGCATGAGTTGAGCGGCAAAGGTCAAGATACCTACGATAATGAGACCGATGTTCACACTTAAAATAGAAAAAGGCAGATGGTGTTTTAAGTCTTTCCAGATATGAATGTGAAGTCCTTTCTTTTCCACTTTTCCTCCTGTCACTTCTGACATTGTTGACAAAGTCCTTGTAGTTGAAGAGAATGGTTTACCACTTTAAACCCGGTTTTCACCTCAATCTTTTCAAGGCTATCTTCAAACCTACAGTCTTCAACCTCGCTCACCTTTTGGCACTTTAAACAGACGATATGGTGGTGGTGTTCTTCCGACTTTTCCGCCTGACAGAGACCATAATAAAAACGGTCTTCTTTTCCTTCCAGCCTGGTCAGGATGCCAATTTTGCTGAGCTGTTTTAAGTTTCGATAGACCGTGGGCAGCCCAATTTTTTTAAAAGATGTTTTTAAGTTTTTCCACACTTCTTCCGGCGTAGCGTAATAGCCTTTCTTGAGAAAGAAACCAATGATACCTTCTCTTTTGGGTGTTATTTTCAGTCCGTTCTTTTTCAAACTTTTCCGGTACCTTTTTAACGCCATTTTCCTAAGTGTAAGTGGAAATGATTTCTATTTATATTTTAACATATCCTTTTTTCGTGTGTCAAATGTTTTTTGTATTGTTAATAGAGGTAAAGGTCTTGCGGTTTGGGAACCGGAAATACCTTCTCTGCCTGAAGTAAGAACCCTTCTGCTCTTAGATGGATGGTGCCCCACACTTCTACCCACTGATTGTTAGGGACAGTCAGGTTTTCTGGTTTCTGTACCTCCACCGCTAAAGGGAGAGCATCAGCGGCACAGCAGGTAATCCGGAAGCGGACAAGATAATACTTTTTTATTCCGTCACCCTTTTCTATTGCCAGTCCCTCTGTTTTCACTTTCAGACCTTCTGAACCTTCCAGTTTTTCCAGGGAAAGAATTTCTTTAAGGTTGAGGTGTTGGTAAGCACGGACTTCTTCCAGACGTTTGAGTAGTTCTTCTTTTGCTCTCTCATCCAGTTCTATTCCGCCGGTCACCAGCCCTTTTCGGACAGCAGCAAATTCTCCCAGGTTTTCCGGGTTTATTCCCCAGGCAAAGACAAGGGGCGCAAGGAGAAGGATGTATACGAAAGGATTTTCCGTCTTCTCTTCTCCCCGGGGCCTCTTAAAACAGGCAATCAGAATTAATCCCAGGATTAGCATACCCACCACGGGCAAAAAGGTATAACTCTTTTTGATGAAGAGGTTGATTCGGCCTGAAATTATTAGGGAGAGAAGACTGACAATCCAGGCAATAACCACACCGTTTTTCCAGAATCTATCCCAGTCAGTCATCACTCTCTTCATCGTAGGAAATTCCCCAGAATATAAGTACTGAGAAAAACCAGGATGACAATCGCGGCGGCTAAAAAGATGATGAAACGTTTGCGAAAGACTGCCAGCCACATCAAAACCATCTTCAGGTCTAACATCGGTCCCGATACCAAAAAGGCAATCTTGGCTGCCGTCGGAAATTGAATAAAGGTGCTGGCCACAAAAGCATCAGCCTCGGAGCACAGGTTGAGCAGGAAAGCCATTATTATCAGAGCCAAAATTGAGAGAGGTAAATGCCGGTTGAAGGTTAAAAGGCTCTCCCGGGGCAAAACAGTCTGGATGAAGGAGGCCGCAAAGGCTCCGATAATCAGATATTTGCCCATCAAGAAGAAGTCTGTCTCGGCATGCCGGAAGACCTGTTTCCAATTTTTTTCCTGCAAATCATGAGAAGAACAGTATTCATTATGCTCGTTCTCTGTCGCCAGAGCCTCTTTTCCAAAATATAGTGATAAAAAACCGATAGTCACTCCGATTAATAAGGCAAGCACCGGTCGCCAGAAGATGACCGCAGGTTTATTCCAGAAGGCTAAGCTGGTAGAAGCAAGGACAGTCAGGTTGATGATGGGACCGGTAAGCATATAGGTTATGGCGATGGAAAGAGGGACACCCTTTTTAAGTAACCGGCGTACCACCGGTACGATGCCGCATTCGCAGATGGGCATTACCAATCCTATTAAGGCAGCAATTGGTATAAAAACAACCTTTCGGTTACCCTGAAAGAGGCCTAATATCTTGTTCTGGGGAAGATAGACTTCTATGACACCGGAAATTACCGAACCGATAAGGATAAAAGGCAGAGCCTCCAATACAATCGCCAGAAGAAAGATGGTAAAGGTCTGGATACCAGGGTTTCGGAAAAAGACCGGGATATTCTGCCAGAACCTCTCTTCAATAAGGTTAGGCAAAGCAAAACAGAAGAGGCCGATAATGGCGATGAGCATCTTTTTACTTTTGCTTACCTTCTCCATTTTTTTGTAAGTTACAACAGGAGATTCAATAAGGTACCGATGAGTAAGGCCACAAAAAACATAATAAACGTGGCTTTCAACATATCCCTCATGCCCAACTCACGGATTAAAACAACATAAGTGGCAATACACGGAAAATAAACGGCTAAAACGGTAGCGCCGGTTACTAATTGTTTTGTGGTTAGATTAAGCGGGCCTAACATTCCTACGGCCACATCTTTTCTCAAAAATCCCACGATAAGGGCAGAGATAGCCTCTTTGGGAAGACCCCATAAACCGGTCAAAAGAGGAGAAAAAATCCCGGCCAGAAAGTCCATTATTTTCAAGGTATAGAAAATATTAACCAGGAGCACTCCCAACAATACCAGCGGCAGTGCCTCGCTCAAAAAACCAAATAAACGCATCCAGAGTTTTTTAACGACCGCTTGAACCTGGGGTATCCGATAGGGTGGAATTTCCAGTAATAACTCCGGACTTGCTCCTTTGAGAATCTTATTTAAAATCAGGCCTTTGGTAACTAAAAGAAGGAACAGGGTCAAAAATACAATTGCAACATATTGAGCACCTCTCTGTCCCACCAGTCCCACAATCATGGCAATCTGAGCCATACAGGGAATAGCAATCGCCATCAGAGTAGCCGCAATAAATTTCTCCCGCCTTTCCTCTAAGATACGGGTAGCTAAGGCGCCGGGCACATTACAACCCAGACCCAGGATAAAAGGAACAATTGCGTATCCGTGAAGACCTAAATGGTGCATAAAATTATCCACCAGAACTGCCAGACGTGGCAGGTACCCAAAATCCTCCAGGAGGCCTAAAATCAAATAGAAACTAAAGATATAGGGCAGTACCATAGCGATCGGGACAAAAAGCCCGGTGGTCAAAAGTCCAAACGATTGACCAAAATCTATTTCCCCTCCGATGAGATTTCCGATAAAGATATGGTGCCAGAAACCGCCTTCTCCTAAAAATAGACTTAATTTCGTCATCAAGGGTAACCATAACTTTTCAAATAAGGGTTCAAATATGTACCTGATAAGAGTCTCGCCAACAGAACGAATTACCCAAAAGGTACTGTATATAACGCCTAAAGCAATGGGTAGCCCTGATAACGGCCTAATGCTTAAATCCTCTAACCTTTCCAGTAAGGTATGGTGGCGATGCGTTAATTTTTGGACCTTCTGGAGAATCCTTCCGATTCTTCCCCATTTTTGAGCGTCAGAAGAAGGCGGTAGGTGCAGAGCCTTTGCCTCTTTAATACGCTCCACCAATTCTTTTATGCCTTCGCCGGTCAAACCACAGACCGGAATCACAGGAACGCCAAGGATTTCTTCCAGATTTTTGACGTCAACATGAATTCCCTTGTGTTTGGTATCATCCCACATATTTAATGCCACGAGCACCGGAATATCTTTCTCTAATAATTGCAAGGTCAAGAAAAGATTCCGTTCTAAATTTGTCGCATCTACAATGTCAATAACCCAATCGCCTTCCCTTAACATCCGGACAGCCACTTCTTCCGCTTTACAGGTAGGCTCTAAGGAATAAGTGCCCGGGACATCTATTACTATTGCTCGCTCCTGGCCAATCTTCATTTGGCCTTGAGTAAATTCCACCGTAGTCCCGGAATAATTAGAAATTACCACCCTGGCGCCGGTAAGCCTGGAGAATATGGCGCTTTTACCCACGTTAGGATTACCCATTAATAGAATCTTATTTATTTTCATTTTCAACCTGTACAAAAATCCTTTTGGCCATGCCAAAACCGATCGCAACCTGCATGTTATCTATTTCTATAGTCTGGGGACCCCTGAGAAAATGTGAACTGACTTTAGTTATTTTCTTTCCCGGCCTTACCCCCATATTCTGGAGTTTTCTGGTGAAACCGTAACCTCCCTGGACTTCCGATATTATACCAGATTCTCCTGGCTGCATCTGAGTTAGGTTTATGAGCATTTTCATTTTTAAGGTGTCAGCATCTTGGAGATTGTAACCAACGAGATGCCGGCGGATTCCATCTCCGGTAACATCTCTTTAATGGCAATGAAAGTCTCGGAGTGGGGGTGACCGATACCGATCGCCCGGCCGTTAATCTGCGCCTTCCTAATCAGTTGCCTGAGCTGTCCCTTAATATACTCTATATCCAGATTATTATCCAGGAAGATATCCCTTCGGGCTACTGGCAACCCTAACCTCCGGCCGGTTTCAAAAGCAACCGTTTTTGGAGAGGTAACGCTGTCCACAAAAAAAAGTCCCCGGCTTTTTATGTCTGAAAGAACCATATCCATTAACACGGTATCCGCGGTGGCTGAGGAACCCATATGGTTGTTGACTCCGGAGACCGGACCTACCGAAACCAAATCGCTCTCTATTTGTTGTCGTATCGCCTCTTTATCCATCCCGAAGGCAATGGTCCCTTTTTCCAAATTCTTCTTCTCTTTTGGTGCCATCGGCAGGTGGAGTAAAACCTCATAGCCCGCCG
>CAZVUE010000019.1:0-11140 GCA_964630335.1 uncultured bacterium
CCCGCAAGTTATCCTGGAAAGAATTAAGGATACCGTCATTGCATCCGAACCGATACTCCTGGCGGCAGAGGCTGATTTGGACGGCCGGGGGAATATTATGCCCATCTGGCTGCTGGCTACCGACAGACATATCGTGACCGTTCCGGCTGTTTCCGAGTATTCTCTCTGGGGTCCGTATACTTACAAGGCGATTACGGACTTTGACTTTCGTACCACCGTGGGTTCCACTTCCTTACGGATATTTGTTCATTCCACGCCGGTGGAACTGGTCCGCTTCAGCAACGAACACCGGGAACGGTTTCAGAGGGTTATCCACCAGTTAAAACGGCTTAAGGAAGGGCAAACAATAGAAAGAGAAGCGGTTTTTGTGCCGGACCCGCAGTATTGTCAGAAGTGTGGCTTGATTCTGACGGCTCCCGATGCTCCCTGTTCTAAGTGTATCCAGCGTAGAGCCGCTTTTACCCGGATGTTTTCCATGCTGTTCCCTTACCGCTGGATAATGTCAGGGCTTTTTATCCTGATGGTGTTTGGTATTGTTTTGGATATGCTGCCTCCCTTTTTGACCCGTATCCTGGTAGATGATGTTTTAACCACCCATCAGCACGCCGATTGGCTTCTTGTTCTGGTTCTGGCTTTAGCCGGGGCATCTCTTTTGAGAAGAGGCATTGATATCGTAATCAACTGGCTGGCACCCAAGGTAGGGACCGGCGTAACAGACGATATCCGGAAACGTCTTTTCCAAAAACTACAGGAGATGTCGATTGCTTATTACGACCGGGCACAGGTGGGCAGTTTGATGAGTCGCATTATCAACGACGTTGAGATACTGCACGGATTCGTCATTCAGGTAACCCAGGGGTTTCTGGTCAACGTCTTTCTTGTGATTGCCATCGGGATAATGCTCTTCTGGCTCAATGCAAAATTAGCCTTTTTTATTCTCATCCCTATTCCGGTCGTTTTATTGGGAACCATTTTCTTCTGGAAACGGGTCTATCCGAACTATTATAAATACTGGGACAGCAACTCCAAATTAGGTGGGATGCTTTACAGCGTTCTTTCCGGCATCCGTTTGGTGAAGGTTTTCGGACAGGAACAGAAAGAGACAGAACGTTTCCGCAAAGCATCTGAATATGTTAAGACCACGCGCCAGCTGGTTGACACCCGGGTGGGAACATTTTCACCTTTAATGGCTTATGTGTTCGGCTTAGGTGGACTGATTATCTGGTTTGTAGGCGGCAGGGACGTACTGTCCGGAACCGGAATATCCCTGGGTACCCTGATGGCTTTTTTGGGCTATATCGGTATGTTCTATGCCCCCCTGACCAGTCTGGCGATGTTCTCTAACTGGGTAACCCAGTTTGCCACCGCCAGCCAGCGTATTTTTGAAATTCTGGATACCCCTTCCGATGTGGTAACCAACCCCGATGCACTTCCCTGTTCGGACATCCGGGGTGATATTGAACTGGATAATGTCTGGTTTGGTTATGACCGGTATAAACCGGTAATTAAAGGCGTGTCGCTTAAAATCTCTGCGGGTGAAAAGATAGGCATTGTGGGCCGGAGCGGTTCCGGTAAGACCACCCTGGTCAATCTTATCTGCCGTTTCTATGATGCCCAAGAGGGTACGCTCAAGATTGACGGCGCCGATGTTACCCGTTACCGCCGGTCAGAAATGCTCCGGCAAATCGGTCTGGTTCTTCAGGAACCTTTTCTTTTCCGGGGTCAGGTAAAAGACAACATCGCTTACGGAAATCCCGGGGCAACGCTGGAGGAGATGATCAATGCGTCCTACGCCGCCAACTGTCACGGATTTATTATGAGACTCGCCGAGGGATACGATACCCGTTTGGGTGAGGGTGGGGCAGGACTTTCCGGCGGCGAGAAACAACGGGTTTCCATCGCCCGGGCTTTCCTGTGCAACCCCAAAATTATTATTCTGGATGAGGCGACTTCCAGCGTTGATACCGAGAGCGAACAGGAAATTCAGCGGGCGTTGGAGATTATTGGCCGGGGACGAACCGTAATTTCAATTGCGCACCGGCTTTCCACGCTTAAGAACGCCGACCGCATTTACGTAATTGATGACGGTAGACTGATGGAGTCCGGTACACACGAAGAATTATTAAATAAGAAAGGGGTTTACGCCCGTCTGGTAATGATTCAGACCCAGTTAGCCAAACTGGAATTAGAGTCCGGGTAATTTGTCATTGCGGGGCGTAGTCTGGCGTGGCAATCTCATATGGAAGCGCAAAAAGATACCGGTGAAAAGATGAAGTTGGAAGGTTTCGGACTGAACTTCCTTACCCCTGAAAAAATCGAGCTTATCTTTGGTTTCGATAATTTCTTGTACGCAACGGTAAAACCCGATAACGGAGGTGACCCCAAGGTTTACCGGGGCATATTTGCGGTTTTATGTTTTCCGGTTACCTCTCCGCACCAGTTTGTTTCCTTGCGGTACTTTGATGAAAAAGGCCTGGAAAAAGAGGTAGGCATAATCAAAGACCCGTCCGATTTTCCCCCGGAAGCCCGAAAATTACTGGCGGGCAGTTTGGCAAAATACTACTTTGAATTTGAGGTTATCCGTGTTCTGGCAGTTACCCATCGTTACGGTCTTCTGATGTTCGACGTGGTGACCGACCACGGTCCCCGGCAATTTGAAATGCGCTGGAGAGGTGACCGGGCCCAGGATTATGGCGAGAAAGGGAAAGTCCTCTTTGATGTTTTTGATTGCCGCTATATCATCCGGGACGTTGATAGACTGCCCCTGGAAGACCGGGAACTCTTCACCCGCTACATCTACTGGTAAGAAGACTTGACAGCCTATAGGGCTTGTTGTCCGGAAGCGAAACCATGGCGCAAATTCGGGAACAAAAGGATGATTAGGAGGAACTATGAATCTGTCACCAAATTCAGGAGAAATGGACCTGGCAAAGAGTTTTGTCCACAGTGTGTTACCGCAGAAAAAAATAACTCCGGGAATTAGAGTACTAAGGCAAGGATGGGGCCAACTCCATCTCAGGCGGTCAATCTCTGAAGGAGTAATAAACATAGGAGGCAAGACCTATCAACATGGTCTGGGAACCCACGCAGTCAGCGAAATTCTCATCTTCTTACCTGAAGATGCCGAGATATTCACCGCAGAGGTGGGTTTTGACTTCAATGACGATACGAAACAAAATAACCGCGGAAGGCTTGTCTTTGCGGTCAAATCAAATGATGAAGTACTCTGGAAATCATCTCCTTTGACCATCTCAGATAAGCCGGTAAAGGCTTGTGTACCAATTAAAGGTCTCAGAGAAATTCTTCTTGAAGTAGACGATGATGACACCGGCATCGCCTTGGCGCACGCAGACTGGGCCGACGCAAGAATTATCCTCAAGAATGGCGATAAAACCTGGGTAGAAGAACTTCCATTACCATCCGGGATGGACTTTCAGGGTTTGTCACCGTTCTCTTTTAACCTTGACGGTGTCTCCTCCAGAGAGTTTCTCACTGGATGGCTAATTAAGTCTGAAAGTAACTGTGAAAAAGACCGTGTCTTTCACCGGATATGCTGGAAGAAGCCTGACGACAGTTTTGAGGTCCGCTGTGAGGTAATAGAATTCTTGAACCATGCCGCGGTTGAATGGAAGATGTATTTTAAAAACACTGGCGAGAAAGATAGTCCAACCCTAACCCAGATTCTACCACTTGATACCAGGATAAAAGGGTCGTTCTTTATTCCAACTAATTCCCATCATCCTTATCCTTCGGTCAAACTGCACTACAACCGTGGCAGCGACTGTACCCTCTACGATTTTCAGCCTCTGATTGAACTCCTCTTAGATAATCATCCGATACTTTTTAATTGCCGGGGAGGTCGCAGCAGTGAACGCTACCTGCCTTTCTGGAATTTAGACTGTTGCGGTAAAGGAATCGTCTGCGGTTTAGGCTGGTCCGGTTCCTGGAAGGCGGAATTTGATTATGACCTAACCACTGACCAGGTCAAGATGTGTGCCGGTATGGACGGAGTAGAACTTTACCTGAAACCCGGTGAAGAAATAAGTTCGCCTTCCATCTGCCTTCTTTTCTGGAACCGGGCCGAAGTTATTGACAGCCATAACCTTTTCCGGAGTTTCATGAAAGACGTTTGTATCCCTAAATGGGAAGAAAAAGAACCCTTGACTTTAGCGGTCGCCGGTAACCTCTATGCACTGGAAAAGGTATCGGAAGAAAATCAGATTGAAGTAATCAGGAAAGTCTCCGGGTGCGGAGCAAACCTTTACTGGATTGATGCCGGCTGGTACCAGAGCGGCGTCAATGAAAGTTGGCCAAGCGGCCGCGGTAACTGGTTCCCGGACAAAAAGAAGTTCCTCGGAGGTTTAAAACCGGTTTCTGACCAGGCGCACAAACACGGATTCAAGTTTCTGCTCTGGTTTGACCCTGAGGTAGTCTGTCCCGGTACTGCCATCGCCAAAGAACATCCGGAATGGGTTATCTGGAAAAATAAGAACGACGCCGGTCTTTTCAACCTCGGGATTCCGGAAGCCCGGAAGTACCTCACCGACCTGATATCCTCCTGCATCTACGAATCCGGTATTGACGTCTACCGGAACGACTTTAATCTTGACCCGGGGCCGTTCTGGGGGATTGCGGATGAACCCGGTAGAAAAGGGATGACGGAAATAAGGTACGTGGAAGGCCTTTATTGGTTCTGGGACCAACTGCGCAAAAGACACCCCCATCTTCTCATAGACAATTGCGCCAGCGGCGGCCGAAGAATAGACTATGAAACCTGCAAACGCTCTGTTCCTCTCTGGCGTTCGGATATGCAGGGTTTTCCGAATCACCCTTTATTTGCCACCTTCAGCCAGAACCAGACCTACGGTCTCTCTCTTTACCTGCCGGTACATTCTACCGGCACGGAAAATCTTGAACCGTATAATGTGAGAAGCGTGGCTACCGGGTCAATTATCCTGGGTATACCCCAACGGATTTCCGGCAAACCGTTTAAGATACCCGGGAAAGAATTAAAAGAAAGGTTTGCCGAACTGAAGAAATACCACCACCTGTTCCTGACAGACTTTTATCCGCTCACGGAATTCAGTTTAGGCGAAGATGCCTGGATGGCTTACCAGTTTTACAGCCCGGAAAAAGGTGAAGGTTTTGCCCTCTTTTTCAGAAGAGATAAGGCACCCTATACTGAGGCGGAATTTCAACTGAAAGCCCTGAAACCGGGAGGCAGGTATACTTTGACCTTTGTTGATACGGGTAAAAAGAGGACCGGGACCGGTAAAAAAATTGAAACCGTGAAAATAAAACTAAAGAAAAGGAGTTCTGCCCTTATTCTTATTAAGATGGTGTGAATAAGGTCATTGAAACCTCAGGCTCAACCCAACTCTTTACCGAATCGCTCGGTCTGGTCAAGCCCGGCGGTGTCATTTCCGTGGTAGCCTTCTATGAAAAAGAAATTTTGGCAAGACAAGGTACTACCGCCCATATCTTTCCGGTACGATGGGAAACCTTCCTTAGAATTTATCCCGGAATGGAAAGCGGAAGAGCATTTTGAAAAAGTGCCGGAAGGGATTGTCCGGGAAATCACCCTTACTGACCCTAAGACAGGCCTGACTGTTATCAGCCATATCCGGGAATTCGTCTCCTCACCCGGAGAATCTCATCCCTTTGATGCGGTTGACTGGGTCCTGGAATTCGTTAATAACGGGGAAAAAGATACTCCCATTATCAGCGACATCCTGCCTTTGGACATAAGCTGGGATTGTCCGAAGGCAGAAAATATTTTTCTGCACCATGCCAAAGGCAGTTTGTGCCGGATGGACGATTTTCTGCCGATTACTGAACAAATTCACCAGAACCAGCACTTCTCCCTGAAACCAATTGGCGGCCGCTCTTCCAACGGAGTTTTGCCTTTTATGAACCTGCAAAAGACCGGCGGTGGTCTTGTTCTGGCTATCGGCTGGTCCGGTCAGTGGCTGGCTACCTTTGACCGCGGTGGCGGAGCTACTCTCAGTGGTGGCGAACCCGCTATGCGGGTGACGGTGGGTATGGAGAAGACCCATCTTATTCTCCACCCGGGAGAACGAATCCGGACTCCCCGGATATTACTGATTGAGTGGGAAGGTAATGAACCGATTGCGGGCAATAACCTTTTGCGCCGGATTATCCTTCGTTACTATACGCCGAAGTCTGGTTCAGAATTAGCCATCCCGCCGGTGGCGCTCACTACCCAGGCTTCATATTACCTAACGCAGAAAGACAGTGAACCACTGGAATTAGAATCGGTGGAACGGGGAAAGAGGGTTGGCGTTGAAGTCCACTGGATAGATGCCTGCTGGTATGGTTCCGGCGGTGACTGGTGGCAGGAGGTTGGAAACTGGAATATCCGGCCTGACTTCTTTCCCAAGGGACTCAAACCGATCAGCGATGCGGCCCATAACGCGGGCCTGAAGTTTCTCCTCTGGTTTGAACCGGAACGGGTACGCAAAGGCACCCGGATAGATAAAGAACATCCGGAATTCTTACTCCACGTTGAGGGTGACCCGGATAACCGGCTCTTTAACTTAGGCTTACCGGAAGCGCGTGCCTACCTGACCAACCTCCTCTCAGAAATTATTACCAGCCAGGGTATAGACATCTACCGGCAGGACTTCAACTTTGAGCCATTACCCTACTGGCAGGCTAACGACAAGACCGACCGGGTCGGAATGAGCGAAATCAGGCATATTGAAGGGCTTTACCGGATGTGGGATGAACTCCGGCGGCGTCATCCCGGTCTGTTGATTGACAACTGTTCCAGCGGCGGCAGAAGGATTGACCTGGAGACAATCAGCCGGTCTTTTCCCCTCTGGCGCAGTGATTTTTCCGATGTTGGTGGTCCCACCTACGGCAGAGGACTCCAGATTGGCGACCAGATTCAGACCGCAGGCTTATCCCGCTGGGTACCGTTACATACTGCCGCGGTCTGGACATTTACGCCCTACGATTTCCGCAGCGCCATGTCCACCGGAGTTGTCCTTTACGGTGACGTACGGAGAGCCGACTTCCCTGAGGAAGAGGCGAAAAAAGCGATTACGGAATTGAAACGGTTACGGCCCTACTTTTTAGGGGATTTCTATCCCTTGATACCCCTTACCCTGGGGACCCACGACTGGTGCGCCTACCAGTACCATCGTCCAGACCTGCAGACAGGGATTGCCCTCTTCTTCCGGCGCCACGAAAGCCCGTTCCCGGTAATGGAGGTCTCCCTCCAGGCGATTGAACCGGAAGCTCATTATGAAGTTGGCCTCACCGACACATTTAAGGACCCACCTCGAAAGGCTATGTCCGGTGCAGAACTTTCCCGGATAAAGATTACCATCCCTGAGGCACCCGGCTCCCTCCTTTTGTTCTACTCCCTGAAAAATACCGGCGGAACTTGAGGTATATCTCTTCACCCGCTACATCTACTGGTAAGACCTGCTCTTAAAAACTGAAGTCTAATTTCCCATTTGTGATTACTGCGCCCTGTATTATTTAAGTTCCATTTAAGACTTGACAAAGTATTAAAGTTGGGGTATAATAATATTAAAATTAAAAAAATGGACATAAGCGTGATAAAAGAACAACAGGTAATAAATAGAAAGGACCCACGGGTGTTATATCTTCAAATTTACCAATTTCTAAAGGCTCAGATTGAAGAAGGCTTTTTGAAAAATGGAGACATCCTTCCTTCTGAATACCAATTAGCCAGAAAACTTAAGGTAAGCCGGGTTACCATCCGTCAGGCATTGGGAAAACTCCAGAGAGAAAACTATATTATCCGAAAGAGAAGTTACGGAACCGAAATTTCTTATCATCTGTTACCCCAAAAGGATGAGAAAGCGGTAGCGGTTCTGATGGTAGATATTAGCCGGCCATTCTTTTCGGAGATCGTAAAGGGTATCCAGACAACCCTTGATAACAGAGGTTACAAATTACTCCTTTATGATACCGAAAACCGAAGTGATAAGGAAAGAGAATATTTAGCCAAATTCCAGGATTTAATAGCCGGTTTTATCATCGCACCAGCCACCGGTAACCAGAACCACGCTTATTACGGAGAACTTTTGGCTAAAAAAGTCCCGTTTGTTTTTGTTGACCGCTATCTTCCGGAATTCAACGTTGATGCAGTTGTTTCTGATAACTTCCAGGGTGGATACCTGGCCACTAAACACCTCTTAGAACTTGGTCATCGCCGGATTGCTTTTTTAGGTGAACCGGCGGCCACTTCTCTTTCAGAGCGGATTGAAGGTTACCAAAAGGCATTTAAAAAATATGGCATTCCTTTGGAGAAGAACCTGATTATAAAAGGAGAAAAAAGAGGTTTTGAAAATGGTTATGCCCTTATTCAAAAAGTAAATAAAAAATATCCAAAAGTAACCGCGGCTTTTTGTGGTAATGATGATATTGCCTGGGGATGTTTAAAAGGTCTTGCCGACCTCCGTATCAAGGTTCCGAAAGATTTTTCGGTGGTTAGTTTTGACAACCTGAACTTTACTGGTCAGTTGGAACCGCCTTTAACCACGGTAAACCAGCCCAAATACGAAATGGGTCAGAAAGCAGCCGAGATTCTTTTGGAGCAGATTGAGAGAAAGAAGGAAAAGAAACAAAAGGTGTCGGTTTTGCCGGTAGAACTTATTCTTCGCGAAAGTACCAGCCGACCCAGATCAAGTAAAAAGGTAGGGGCAAAACGAAAGGGGGCTAAAACAATGGAAGGAATAAGGAAAATCAAGGCACGGACATCCTTTACCCTAATTGAACTTTTGGTCGTCATCGCCATCATCAGTCTTCTGGCGGCGATGTTACTGCCCGCACTTTCCCGGGCAAGGGAAAATGCGAAACGGATAGTCTGTATGAATAATCTAAAGCAGATTGGGCTGGCATTTTGTATGTACGCCAACAATTACGATGACTACACTCCACCGAGGGACGGCGCAGGAACCAGGACAGTTTGGAACACTGGCAACTGGACGCCCAGAGGCTTAGGTTACTTAGCAACATGTGGCTATCTTGGAAATCCTATACCTGGATGGTGGCCTTGTCATGTTAGAGCATTTTTTTGTCCAAAGGGTAATAATTTTCAGAAAGATGGCACCATTTCTGATTATGACGCTCCATATCCAGGTTTAACAAGATTAGGCACCATAAGACAAAACCAAGTGTTTGTTCTCGATGATGCGGGTGCATTCACTAACGTTGTCCATACTGGCGGAGTAAATTGTCTTTATGCCGATGGTCATGTAAGCTGGATACCCCTCTCCACATATCAGGGGAAGGCGTGGGACTACTCAGTCTTTGAAAAATGAACAACTAAAGGGATGAAGTATCCAAATGAAAAAAATATTGGATGGCAAGCGCTTTTGTTGTTGGTGATTTCTTTCAGCACCCTGGGAGGCCAGGAACCTCTTAAGGTAGAGAATTTTGGCACTTTTTACCCAGTTTTAGGTGAGAAACGAGAAATCCTATGGACACCTACTGAAGGAGGAAAATGGGAATTGAAGGAAGGAGTTTATACACAAAGCGACGGAGATTCCTATTATTACTTGGTTTCTAATCTCAACCTTGCGGATTTCTCTTTGAGGTTGAAGGTTAAATTTCAACACGGCTGGTATCCAGTGTTTCTCGTCTGCAGAACAGGATTAATTGGACCCTATGGTTCAGATGGATGTACTGCCTTTATTTCAAGAAATGAAGGTTTGAGTCTTGGTCCAGATTTTAGTTTGAGAGGCAAATATTCTCTTGAAAAAATTTCTCTGCAAACTGAACAGTGGTATGACGTCTATTTGAAAGTAATAGACAATCAGGTTAGTTTAAAGGTATGGGAAACAGAAACTTTAGAACCTGATGAATTTCAAATAAACAGCATAATCCCAGAATTACCAAAAAGTGGGAAATTGGGGATAGGGTGTAGAAACGTATGTTCTTTTAAAAATTTAGAAATTAAAGAAGAGATTAAAAACCCCGAACTCTCTACTAAAGTATATAAAGACGAATCCGGAGAAATCGTAGTTTCTACCGATACCGGGATTCGCAAGAGTGTCCTTAGATTACCGGCTTTATCACAACAAACAAAGGAAAACACCATAACTAAAGAATTCTATATTTCTAATTTAGATAATGAAATAGAGAAGATAAAGGTTCTCCTCTTTGCAACATTGACTGATTTAAAAGGTGGTGGGATATCTTTTAAGAATTGGGAATGGATCTTTTTCGACTTGAATGGGCACCAGTGGGTTGTAAAGCCAGAAGATCTCCCTTTAGTCCAAAATAAAGGGAAGTGGGCAGACTGGAGTAGTTCTTACTGGAGTAGTATTGAAGTTCCCTTCCCCGGCGGTATATTAAAAAAGGGAATTAATACATTAACAATTTGGAATAACAACTTACCTGCCAACCCCAAGGATTACTATTTAGAAACAGGTACAGATGAGTGTAATTCTCCGATGGTTCGCCTTAGTCTTAAATTGGCAAGTTCTCCAGAAAGGAAAGACGTCTCAATTGAAAAAAGATTGGGCTATTCATTTGAAGCAGTAAATTCTCTCACAAAGATTCTGCCTTCTTCGTACCAGAGAACTTACCAGAAAGAGATAAATCTTCTATCAGCAACCAATGAATATGAATCAGCTCAGATTGTTGTAATTGGTAAAGAGAAGAGTTCGCGGGTTCACCTTTGTTTTTCCGATCTTGTAACAGAGAATAGAAAAAGTCAAATCCCAGCGACTTGCATAGAAGGAGGACCAATCTATTATATCAACTCGGGAAGTGATAACTTTTGGCCTGATGTGGTTTCCTATGATGGAGCCGCAACTATTATGCCAGGGCAGATCCAACCTTTCTGCGTAACTGTCTATGTACCTAAATCCACTCCTGCCGGAATTTATAAGGGTCTTATTCAGATAGTTCCTGATAATCTTGAAACCAGTGAAATATCTTTAATGGTAAAAGTACTCAACTTTGAAATTCCTGATGCGACTCACCTACAGTTTATAATTGGATTGGGTGTGGATAAAAGGATTCCGGTTTCCTACCATCTATTTAATTTTTCTTGTGGTGAAGGTGATCCACAGCCAGAATATATACTTAAAGAAAATGGAGAAATTGAGGTGAATTTTGAGGCTTATGACAGAGA
>CAZVUE010000020.1:0-9136 GCA_964630335.1 uncultured bacterium
ACTAATTGCGACTGGATGGTGGGGTAAGGGATTCTTAGGGAGGGGTGGAAGTTAATAAATCGGGTGAAAATTGCAGAAAGTCTTTGATTTTCAATAGCATCTGTTCAGGATACGGTATATTTTCTAACCACCGGAAGGTTCGGAAGTCGTCCACTCGTCCCAGCGACGCGAGACATAACTTAAAATTAATTTATTTCCCCGTTGTTACTGAAGATTTAAAAAATCCGATTTTTTTACACACCTCAATAGATATCAAAACTATCGCTCCGAGAGTGAAACCGATTAAAAAATAGAGCGCTGTTGTGTACAGTAGAAAATTATTAAATGGTTACAGATGAAATCGTTAGCAAGAAATATTGATGGAGCTGCAGTAAAAAAAATTATAAAGCACCAATCTCCACTAAAATGTAATGGATCTGATAATAGAATAAATCCATTAACAATGAAAGACAACGCCGCTAACCATAATCCTGGTCGTATCCATACAAAGATTCTTTTGTTCATATTTTCAGGTTTTATCTTTATAGAAATAACCCTATCAACTAAATCTTATCATCTTGCTGAAGTCAAGTCAAAACTAATTGCGACTGGACGGTGGGGTGGTAGCAGGAATAATAATGGTTATCTGTTTGTGTTCGTAGTCTAGTCTTATCTCTCGAAAATAGGAAAAGAGGCCTACTTGACCCAATAAGCCATATGCGTAGTCACTAATATGCCTAGAGTAGAAACAGTCACATCTAAATTGATAATCTTGAATTTGGATAAAAGTAGTATGAAGATAGGCTTTGATAGAACCGCCGACACCGTTAAATGTCCTTTCTTGCCCTTTTTCTAATCGATGTCCGAGGGCAGTGGCTATCCAGGCAGGAAATAGACAATAGTCTGCACCAGAATCAATAAGAGCAAAAAAGTTATACCCTCGTTTCTCAAAACTTAAATAAATCCTGATTACTGGCCGGTAGAGAACGCCCTTTTCTTTGGTAACAGGATCCTGGGTGGGAAATTCTAAATACGGTAGGATTATCTGCTTCACAGAATAGAAGCGGCTATGTTCACCGGAATCCGGGTAAGTACCGGACTGTCACACCCTTTTTCTTTAGCCTGTTTTAATGCCTGTTGTGGGGTTTTTCCGTAACCAACAACTTTATCGCTATCTGGGAGTAAAGCGAGAAATTTACCACGATAATCTCTTTTTTCGTAGAGTTTAACGAAACTTATAGTACCAGACCGGTGTTTTTGTAATGCTCTCATTTTATCCACATTCATAAGGTAGCATACTTATAACCATCTGGTCAAATTTTTTCTTGCCAGCTTGCTGGTCCCAATCATATTATAGGGTTGGTTGGAGAAACGCCTTGATTTGGGATAGCATCAACTGGGGGTAGGGGATGGTTTCTAACCACCGGAAAGTTCGAAATACATCCACCTCTCCCAGCCTGACATCCCATATTTCTTCCTTTTATTTTTGCTAATGATTTAGCCTTGAGTTGTGATTATAGGGCTTTCAAAAAAGACTGCAAGTGTTTCTTTATTCTAAAGCGACCTGGTCATTGGGGACCTGTCCAGATTCAGGCGTGGTCCCCATCGCTTTTTTCTCCAGTTTTCTTTGTTTTTTTTCCTCCACCTTCTTTTTCCTGGCCAATTCTTTCTGATACTTTTTATATGAATAATTATCTCTGGTCACAATACTCTCCTTAATCCCGCTTATGATACCGTGAAGTGAACCCCCATCCCTGGACAGTCAGGTTAGGATAACCTGGCTGGGACGGGCTACTTGTTTGGGTAGTGTTTCTGCCTTCCATATTATACTTCTTCCTGTATTCCAGAATCAATTTCCTAAACCAAACTAATTGCGACAGCACGGTGGGGTGGCAGGTATGTAACGGTTAGAAATCGTTGATATACAAAGGGTTTGCTAACCTTACCAGAAATGTCGGGTCTATAGAGTTGGTTGGAGAAACGCCTTGATTTGTGATAGCAGTAGGTGGGGGTAGGGTATGGTTTCCAGCCACTTAAAGGTTCGAAATACATCCATCTCTCCCAGCTAACGTTTTTACGAGTTTTTCAGGATCTCTCATAATGTCGTCTCAAACCAACCATATTATCATCATACGGCACATTGTATTCCTTCATTTCCTTTCTTAAATAGTCAATTATAAACCCGTCAATTCGTTTTCAAATGTAAGAAACAAATTTAACGGGATGGGGATTTCCCTGCATATCACGGTAAGAGAGTTCATAACTTTCAATCTTCTTATAAACGACCAGAATGGCCTCTTCGAGCAAGTCCTCTCCGAATCGCTCAATTAAGTGGGGGAATACTTTCTTGTAGATTCTAAAGATCAAGAAACCGATGTGGCGAAGAACAATCTCATCCTTATTTTTCTTCGAACCTTTTTGAGCCTCTAAAATTAAACGTCTTTCTTCAGATAAAGAAATCTTTGGGTAATACCAAACAATGTCGCTGTAAGATTTCCACATATCTGTTAGAATTTGTTGCCAAGAGGAATTAGGCGGGTTGATTAAGCATTATTATTGAGTGTGTGTTTGATTTTACGCAGGCAGGTATTTCATGAAAAATAAACCCTGGATACCCCGTGCGGCAGCACGGGGAGGAAAGGGTTCCCTTGTAATTGTAGTGCGACCCTTTTAGGGTCGCTTGTTATTAGCGAGGCTAAAAGCCTCGCACTACATCAAATTTTTAATGCCTCTAATGCCCCGTGCGGAAGCACGGGGTAATTTACTTTTTAGTTTTTTAAGGCTCCAGGAAGCAGCGGCCTGGACCGCCAGATTTTTATCTTTTATTGCGGCCTCAAGGAAAGGCAAAGTTGACATACCGCCCAAATCTCCAAGCGCACATACCGCGTTAAGCCTAACCGTCCAATCAAAATCACCGGTTGCTTCTTTAATAATTTGGGTTGCCTCCTTTGCCCTTAGGGTGCCAAGCATATAGATGCAGAAAGACCGCAAGGATGCATTAATTCCTTTTTTGCTGCCATCAAACAACAAAGGGATATGGGTTTTATTGAGATGATTGCTTAAAACTTCAATCAGGCTTTCGGGAACATGGTCATTGCGTGAAATTAAAGATTGGAGAATCTTTCCCGCTATCTCTCCGTTACACCCTTTGCGAAGCGTGGAATTTTCTATCCTCCCCGCGGCTTCATAGCCATTCTTTTCAAAATATAACCTTAGCAAACTGGTCGATTCAACTTCAGGTAATAATGCCAGAGTTTCTTCAATAGAACCAATGGCAACCTTTTTTTCGGTTAAAACCTTTCTGACAATTCCAGTTGATTCTGCAAATCTCTTTTGCCTGGCCAGGGCTAAAGCCAAGGCAGTTTCTTGTGAGGGTAAGGCACTTAAGGAATATTTTACAAGGATTTTAGCCGCATCCGGATGGGCAACTTTTCCTAGCGTGCCGATGGTTCCGGCATTGTTAAGAAATGGTTTTAACACGTTTGGATCGACTCCTTGGGAAAAATTTCCGAGCGTTTCGATTATTTTATTGATTACGTCCATATCTTTGCTGTTATTCAAAATTTGAATCAATTCAGGAACCTTTTCATAGGCGTCAACCCTTCCCAGATCCCCGATTGCCGGAATATCTGAGTGGGTTCGACCAAGCAGTTTATCGTTTTTATAGGCCCCAACATTTTTTGCAATTTTGGTAAGCTTATCCGATTCCTGAGCGTAAATTTCACTGTTTACATAAGGCGGCGGAGCAAGACTGGTTTCGTTGAGGTACGATGCCCTTAAGAAATTGCCGTGTTTAAGTAGGAAAAAGCCTATAGCCGGCATTAACAGAACATAGGCTAATAATCCCCATTTAAGTAAGGCAAAAAGAGAATTTCTAGTAATTGCCCAGGCAGCAGAATAAGAACCCTTCTTTCCTTTGTAGATGAGCTCGCCTCTTACCAGAAGTGGTGCGAGAATTCTAACCAATAAGAAATACAAGATGATTGTCAGAAAGAGAGTAAGCCACCGAAACGGATGGCTGATGGACAGAAAGGGGGTAGATGAGACTCCGACGACCGGAATCAATACTACACAACCAAGGGCGGCAAAGCCTATACCCACGATAAAACGTGTTTTTCTTCGGATAAAGAAAGGGGTAATTTCTTCGCCGCTCTTTTTCCCTGTAAAAAAGTAGAAAAGGTAAACCAACCCGAATCCGATAAACCATATCACAAGCAGGAAAAAGATTAAAAAATTTGTTTCACAAAAAATAGAATAGATTATCATGTTGGGCATCATCTCCTGGGTGTATTTGTTTATTTTTTCAACCCAGAGATAATTGAACATTTTTACAGCCCTGATCTCCTCGAGGCCGTGCTTATCGCCTAACCCCTGATAAATGTTTTTAAGCTTTACTTGGCCCATTTGTTCAACGGCTTGTCCGACAAGGACAGTGATTACATTTTTACTCCTTTTCAGTTGCCGGGCAAGGTTTATGTCGGTTTGGGCAGTGGTAGTCGCTTTTTCAAACTTATTTTTTCCCAGATAGAATTCCGAAGACCCGTAAAGGTAGCGGCTCAACTCCCGCAATTGGGCGCCTGTATCGAAGTCTTCGGCAATGACAATCGCTTCGATTTCGGCGGAAAAAGGAAGTGAAATATGGTTTTCGGTATGTTCCAAAGCCATCTTTTTTAATTGTTCTTCGTAGGCCGGGGTTCTGGATTTGTTAGTCCCATCAATTACGCTCTGGATTACGTCTTCCCTTGTACCGAGTGGAGCAAAGCATAACCTCTTGATGTAGGCGGTTAGATAATCAAAAACCGGCTCTTCCGGATCGAGGGCTTGTCCCTGTTTCAGTTCAGCAATGAGGAATTCCGGGTTCAGAAATTGGTTCTCCTTTAACAAATTTCTTACCAGGAGCCAATGCAAAATAGGCTCCTCCGGATACTTTTGGATTGCCTGATAGGCATAGGTAACCTTTTCCTCGTCGGTGAGTGAATTAAACGGACACCCTTGGTTAAGAAATAATATTAATTCTTTCCTGTTTTTTTCGGAATTTTCTACCCGTAGTAGGTTCTCGATCTCCTTAATTTGGTCTGACCTTTCTTTTATAAAAAAGGGACGCTCTAATGAACCAGAAGGTAAATAATTATTTAAAAAACGGAGATTTCTATATAAAACCTTGGCCGTTTCAATAACATAAGGATTTAAAACCAAAAGGTAAGCGGCAATGGCGCAGATAACAATAAAGCCCTTTCTCTTCTGTATATTTTCCATATTACACAAAAATTGTTTTATAACCAATTCTTTGCATTTTATTAACCAGAATACTGAAATCTACTGGAAAAACAGCCTAATTTAAGTTTGCTCTTCCAAATTGCCTTCCCAAATATTACCACCCTATCAAACCTTGGTCAAGGGATTGTAAGCCAGAAACTAATTGCGACTGGATGGTGGGGTAAGGGATTCTTAGGGAGGGGTGGAAGTTAAGAAATCGGGCTGAAATTGCAGAAAGTCCTTGATTTTCAGTAGTATCAGTTGAGGGTAGGGAATGGTCTCTAACCACTGAAAGGTTCGAAATACATCCACCTCTCCCAGCTGTAAATTTACTTTAAGGGAAAAATCGATAAATATCTTTTCGGTGGAGACACCGGACGAAGAGAATAACGTTATCCTGCTGAACAATTCCTAACCGATAATCACCCACTCTAAGGCGAAAATGGTCTTTTACGCTTTGAATTTTCACTACACCCGAAATTTCTTTTAAGGAATGGGATTGTTCAATTTGGCCAATCAAATACTCTATTCTTTTTCTGATGCTTTTTTCGGTTATCTTTTTAAGGTCCTTTGCAAAAGAGCCGGTGAACTCAATCTGCATGGAGAATATCTATTATCTCTTGTTTATTTGCTCGTCCTGTATGCAGTCCCTTTTCAATCGCTTTGTTGAGTCCAATGTCTTCAAATACTTCTAAAAAAGTCTGGTAGAAAAAATCCTTTTTTTCTTCTATTGCCTGCTCTACCACATTTTTTAAGGTTTTTTCTAAACCAACCACTCCAGATTCTGTTCTCATCGGGACCTCCGTATATCTTTTTTTCTGCAAAGAATTTAAACTTCTACTATTTTAATCTTTTTTCCGCGTCAAGTCAATGGGAAGAGATCGGGAACTAATTGCGACCGGATGGTGGGGTAGGGAGGGGAGGAAAGGGGGGACTTAAGGCGGATTTCAGTTCGAACGTCGTCCAACTCTCCCTTTCACCTGACCAGAAAAACGCAGGAAACTAAGACGGCAGGTTCATCTTGGGGATATAAACGTACTTATTCAGTCTCTGAAAGGCAGAACCACTACATTAAGATTTGAGAAGTTTGATGAATTCCTCTACAGAAATTTCTGCATCCTTTAAAATTCCCTTAAGTGTCCAGCGGTCAACCTCTTTGTGGTCCGGTATAATAAGAGTAATTTCCTTTTCGTCGTTTCGTATTTTAGTCAGATTCCAAATATAACTCTATTGCCTCTTTGATGTTAGAAATGGCTTCTTCTTCAGTTTTCCCCTGCGACCAGCATCCCTTTAGGGAAGGACAGTGAACAACAATATAACCATTCTCGCCTTTTTCCAGAACAATTTTGAGTTTCATGAAAAAATGATACCATAGAACAACAATAAATTCAATTTTAGAACGACGATTTGACAATTATAGGGTATTTTGGCACAATAAAGAGATATGTTGACCAAGCGGATTATTCCCTGTCTGGACGTGAAAGACGGCCGGGTCGTTAAGGGGATACACTTCCAGAACCTCAGGGATGCCGGTGACCCGGTTGAAGCCGGTGCCACTTACAGTCAGGAAGGAGCAGACGAACTGGTCTTTCTTGATATTACCGCTTCCTTTGAGGGACGGGGTATTCTTCTGGAGGTAGTGGAGAAGACCGCCGGTTCGGTCTTTATTCCTCTGACCGTTGGTGGCGGCATCAGGAATATTATTGATATCAAGGATATCCTCCGGGCTGGCGCGGATAAGGTTTCTATGAATACCAGTGCGGTGGAAAATCCGGATTTAATTACCGCTGGCGCGGATAAGTTTGGTAATCAGTGCATAGTGGTGGCGATTGATGCCAAGATGAACGGACCGGAGGAGTGGGAGGTCTACACTTACGGCGGCCGGAAACCCACCGGACTTTCTGCGGTTGGATGGGCAAAGAAAGTGGTAGACCTGGGCGCGGGTGAGATTCTCCTTACCAGTATGGATAAAGACGGGACTAAGTCCGGCTATGACGTTCTTCTTACCCGAAAGGTATCCGAGGCGGTTACGGTGCCGGTTATCGCTTCCGGTGGCGCCGGTACGTTAGAGCATCTCTACGAGGTCTTAACCGAAGGCAGGGCTGATGCGGTTTTAGCGGCAAGTATCTTTCATTACGGCGAGTATACGATTCAGCAGGCAAAAGAGTTTTTGTCCAGCCGGGGTATCCCGGTTCGTCTGGAGTGAATAAATGACCATTCGTGAAGAATTAGAAAAGCAAGGCAGGTGGCTTTTTGGACGGCGAAGTTACCTGCCTTTTTTAATTCTTCCAATTATGTTCATTGCTTTAAAACATTCTGAATATTTGGAGAGGACTTTTGGGTGGGAGCCCTTCTGGGAGATTTCCTTTTTATTGGTATCTTTTTCCGGTCTGGCTATTCGTTGTTTTACCATAGGGTATGTCCCCAAAGGGACATCGGGCAGAAACACAAAAGGACAGATAGCAGAAGTGCTTAATACCACCGGAATGTATTCCCTGGTTCGGCACCCTCTTTATCTGGGGAATTTCGCAATTTTCTTAGGGATAACATTATTTATTCAGGTATGGTGGTTTGGTTTAATAACTCTTTTAGCATTCTGGTTATATTACGAGCGGATAATTTTTGCCGAAGAAAAGTTCCTGGAAGAAAAATTCGGGTCATTATTTTTGGCATGGGCCGAAAAGACACCGGCTTTTCTGCCGCGATTCAAGAATTGGCAAAAACCTGGTCTGCCGTTTTCATTCAAGAATGTTCTGAAGAGAGAATACACGGCTTTCTTCGTAATAACTACAACTTTTCCTGTTCTTGATTTTTTGGCAGACCTGTTTGGAGAAGGGGAAATAAAGTTAGATTCAGGCTGGAGTTTATTATTCATCGTTGGGTTAATAACGTATTTTACCCTGAGAACCTTAAAAAAGAAAACAAAAATACTTAATGTTGAAGGACGATAGAATATCACGACCGGGGGCTAAACATATTTATCATACCCGTAAGATGCAGGCGTATTTTCTGTATAACCTTCTTTTCCACTTAACCCTTTCCTACTTTATCCTGGTTACTTTGAACCGTCATTTCCGTCGCGGAGGCGGTTTCGGTGGGGCTCTCAGTCGTTTAGGACTGAGGTTTTCCGCATCCGGTAAGTCTGTTTCCGGCAGTATCTGGGTTCAAGCGCTTTCCGTGGGTGAAGTAAACGTCAGCACCATTCTGATTGAGACACTTGAAAAAGAACTGAAGCGTCCTGTATTTCTTACTACCACTACCCCAACCGGGTTTCGAACCGCCCGGCGGTTGTTTCCGGATGTACCGGTAGCCTATTTCCCGATTGATTTGCCTCTGGCGAGTTTCTTTTTTATCCGACGGTTCAGACCCTGCCTTTTTATTAGTTTGGAAACAGAACTTTGGCCCAATCTCTTGTTTAATTTAAACCTCAAGAAGATTCCGGCGGTTCTTATCAACGGTTGTCTCTCCCCGCGTTCCTACCACAGATATCGCAGAATCAGAAAGTTCTTTGCTCCGATTCTTTCTCGGTTTCAGATTCTCAGTATGCGCAGTGATGAGGAGGCAGAATGGATAAGAGAGTTAGGGGCACCACCGGAGAGGGTATCTGCAACCGGTAGCCTCAAGTATGACCTGGTGATTTCAGTCGCCCGACGAATACAGAAAGAAGATTTCGGAATGAAGACCCTCCCTTCTTTCCTCTCCCCGTCGCGGGAGAGGATGAAGGTGAGGGGGAAGGAAATCGTTTTCGGTTCCATTCATCCGGAAGAGGAGGAAATGGCGATAGATATTTCCGAAAGACTATTAATTAAGCATCCTGATTTGAAGATTGTTTTTGGACCGCGCCATTTAGAACGGAGTAATCTGATTTCAATCCTGCCTCGGCGAGGCTTAAAATTTCAGG
>CAZVUE010000020.1:9236-11117 GCA_964630335.1 uncultured bacterium
TTATTGATTAAGGGTGGACGGGTAATCGACCCGGGGCAGGGGATTGATGAATCCTTGGACCTTTTTTGTTCCGGAGATAAGGTTGTAAAACTCGGCAAGAATATTACTCCAGATAAAGGTACCCGGGTAATTGATGCCAGAGGGCTGATTGTCTGTCCCGGGTTTATTGATGGTCATTGTCATTTGCGGGAACCAGGCCGGGAGGATGAGGAGACGATTGCCAGCGGTGCAGACTCGGCCGCTAACGGCGGATACACCACAATCCTGGCTATGCCCAATACCAAACCTTGTATTGATAACGGTTCCCTGGTTGCTTTTGTACTCAATAAGGGTAAAGAAACACCCATTTCAATATTCCCGATCGGTGCGATTACCAAAAACCGGCAGGGCAAAGAACTTACGGAAATGGTGGATTTAGCAAAGAATGGGGCAGTGGCGTTTTCCGATGACGGTAGCTGTGTTTCAAACAGCCAGGTCTTACGCCGGGCACTTGAATATGCCAGAATGGTGAACCGACCGGTCATTGACCACCCTGAGGATTCGGCTCTGGCCCGGGAAGGGGTAATGAATGAAGGTAAACTTTCCACACTTTTAGGTCTAACCGCTATTCCGAAGGAAGCCGAAGAGGTGGCGGTCTTCCGGGATATTGCGGTGGCATCCTTAACCCGGGGACATCTTCATCTTGCCCATCTTACTACCGCCGGTTCAGTAGCCTTTTTGCGCCAGGCAAAGAAGGAGCGCCTTCCGGTTACGGCCGAGGTTACTTTCCACCACTTAACCTTAACCGAAGAGGCGGTAAAAGGATATAATACCAACGCCAAGGTCAGTCCTCCTTTACGTACGGAAGAAGATATCAGAGCGCTAAAAGTGGCGGTTAAGGATGGTACGGTTGATATCATTGTGACTGACCACGCACCTCACAGCCGGGAAGAGAAAGAGACCGATTTTGACAGCGCCGCTTTCGGGATGTTAGGGTTTGAAACCGCCTTGCCCCTTTTGTTGAGACTAACCAAGGAGATTCCATTGAAGCAACTAATTGCCTGCCTTACTGTCAATCCGGCCCGGGTCTTTGGTCTTTCTGACCGGGGTACCCTTAAGAAAGGTTTGCGGGCTGATATCACCGTCTTTGCTCCAAAGGCGGAGTGGACGCTGACCCCTGATAACATCAAGTCCTTAAGCCAGAACACACCTTTTTTGAATCAAAAGATGGCTGGCCGGGTCATCTACACGGTCTCTTCCGGCCAGGTGGTGGTTGACCGCTCAGAATAACCAATTCAAACGCAAAAAGTGCATCCAGAATAAGTATGTCATTCCCGCATGTTTTTAGCGGGAATCCATTATTTCATCAAAATCTGGATTCCTGTTTACTACACACAGGAATGACAGCGTAATTACTGCGGTTGTGTTAATTCACCGGAGGCCCATGAATAAGCCGCAACTAATGGAAGAGATGACGGTAAAAGAGGCAGGTCAGGCTATCAAAGACGGAAAGGTAGTTTTAGTTCCCGTGGGTATTTGCGAACAGCATGGATTTCACCTGCCGCTTTCCACTGATATCCACAACGCGGTTGAGATTTCCCGTCGCGCCTCTGCCGGGAGTGGTGCGATAGTGGCACCGGCTCTCAACTATGCCTTTTCCGGTGGAACCCTTCCGGGAACAATTAATATCAGCCCGCCGGTAGTTTCTCTGATGATTGGCGAAATTTTGACTTCGCTAACTCAGCAGGGATTTAAAAAGATTATCATCATTTTAGGCCACGGCGGAACCGAAAACGAACAGGCGATTAAGGACGGGATAGACTCTTTTTTGAGAAAGAGATTGCCGGATAAGAGTGTTACGGTGGCGTTATTTCTTTTCTGGAAATTATACGAAAGTTTTAA
>CAZVUE010000021.1:0-6596 GCA_964630335.1 uncultured bacterium
TGGGTGGGACGTTTGACCCGGTTCATATCGGGCATCTCATCATTGCGGAGAGAGCGAGGGAAGAGGTTAGTTTGGATAAAGTAATATTTGTACCGGCCGGTATTCCACCGCACCGCCAGGAGACAGAAGTTTCAGTCGAGCACCGGTACCAGATGGTACGTCTGGCTACTCAAGGGAACCCCAACTTCCTGGTATCCGATGTAGAGATTAAGCGTGCCGGTCCGTCCTATACCTATGATACGGTCCAGTTTTTCCTGAATCCCCCTCAATCCCCCTTTTGTAAAGGGGGAGGTAGGGGGATTAGAATTCATCTTATTTTAGGTGCCGACGCTTTCCAAGAGGTGGGTTCCTGGTATAAAATTAAAGATCTGGTGCCGCTGGTTTCGTTTGTGGTTGTGCCAAGGGAGGGTGCGGTACTACCAGAAAAATTACCTGAGGCAATCAATTTCCAATCACTGAACGTGGGAATCTTTTCGGTATCGGGCCGGGAGATTCGTCAACGGATTAAGGCGGGCAGGAGTATTCGTTACCTTGTGCCGGAATCGATAAGGGAATATATCCTTAAGCACGATCTGTATAAGTAGGGCAACCCTTCAGGGTTGCATTTGGTGTCATTCCCGCGGATGGTAAGCGGGAATCCAGTGGATTCCTGTTTACTGCATACAGGAATACGGGTTCCATTTCCATAGGATTGGAAAGGGCAGGGAATATGGTGGAGAAGGTTGAAGAGGTACGCAAAGGATTTGAAAAGGCTCTAACTGAAGTTCAGGATGAAGAAGGACTTGAGGCTTTACGCATCCGGTTCTTGGGTCGTAAAAACGGTCTTTTAACTACGATTCTGCATAATCTGAAAATCTTGTCACCGGAAGAACGCCGGGTGGCAGGTGCGGACGCCAACCGTTTGAAGAAAGAGATTGAAATCCGACTGGAATCGCTGGAAAATACCCTGAAAGGAAAGGAAAAGGAAGAGGTTTCACTTGACCTTACTTTACCCGGTCCGGAAATTCGTACCGGTCATCTCCATCCTTTGACTCTGGTGAGTCAGGATATGGTCGGTTTTTTTGAAAGATTAGGGTTTCAGTTTCAGGAGGGTCCGGAGATTGAAACCGAGTATTATAATTTTGATGCCCTCAACACACCCGCTGACCACCCGGCCCGGGATTTGCATGACACCTTTTATCTATCACCCGGTGTTCTTCTGCGCAGTCATACCTCACCGGTCCAGATTCGGGTGATGGAGAAAGAGAAGCCTCCGGTCCGGATGGTAACGTTGGGCCGGTGTTACCGGAGGGACGCGCTGGATGCCAGCCATTCGCCGGTCTTTCACCAGTTTGAGGGGTTGATGGTTGAAAAAGGAACTAGATTTACCCACTTGAAGGGTATCATCACCTATTTTTTGGAATATATTTTTCCTTTTTCTTCGCAGACTCGTTTTACGCCGGCATTCTTCCCTTTTACTGAACCGAGTGCGGAGGTGAGCATTTCCTGTTCCAACTGCCAGGGTAAGGGTTGTTCGTCCTGCGGGCACACCGGTTTCTTGGAGATTTTAGGGTGCGGAATGGTCCATCCGAAAGTCCTGCAAAAGGTTGGTTATAATCCTGCCGAGATTACTGGCTTTGCCTTTGGGATGGGAGTGGAACGGATTGCGATGATAAAGTACGGTATTCCGGACATCCGCCTTTTTTACGAGAATGACATCCGTTTCTTACACCAATTCCGGGAAATCGTAGGGGTTTGATTTATCAAACCCGCAGGGATACTATGAACGCAAACGATTTACGACCGGGGACGGCTTTTCTTCTGGACGGCGAACTCCAGGAAGTAGTAGCTTTTCAGCACGTTAGACCAGGCAAAGGTCCCGCGTACATCAAATGCAAGTTGCGCATCGTCAAGACCGGCAAAATCTATGAGCGGTCCCTGCGTTCATCCGAAAAGGTCGACGTGGTCAAAATATCCGAAGAGAAGGGCCGGTACCTCTACCGGGACGGCGAGAGCACCTATTTTCTGAACGAAGAGACGATGGACGAAGTTCAATTTCCCCTTACGGCTATTGAAGATAAAATGGTCTTTCTGCGTGAAGGTGACGAGGTACGAATTAAGAAAGCGGATGATGAGGCCATCGGTGTAAATGTACCGGACTTTGTTGATTTAAAAGTTACTCAGACGGTCCCGGGCGTGAGGGGTGATACGGTTCAGTCGACCCGGAAGCCAGCCACTCTTGAGACCGGGGCGGTGGTAATGGTACCGCTCTTTGTCAACGAAGGCGACACGGTGCGGGTGGATACCCGCACCAAAGAGTACGTTACGAGGGTATAACTATGAAACCAGAAGAATTAAAGCCATTTGTCGATTTTATGAAAGAACACGGCCTGCTTGTTCTATCGGTGGAAAAGACGGATTTTAGGATTTATCTTGCCAGAGAAGGTGCGGAAAATTTAGTTTCTCCCTCATTAAAATCCGGTTTGCCTGCCGATTCCGTATCAGAGGCAGAGTCTGTACCGGAAATCCCGGCAGATAACAAGAGCGTTATCGTTACTTCCCCCCTGGTCGGTACCTTTTACCGGGCATCCGCTCCTGATGCGGCGGCCTTCATGGAAGTAGGTCAGGAGGTCAAGGTGGGTGATATCCTGTGCATCGTGGAAGCGATGAAGGTGATGAACCACGTCAAGAGCGAGGTGGCGGGGAAGGTGCTGGAGATTAAAAAGGAAAACGGGAAGCCGGTGGAATTCGGCGAACCTCTCTTCCTTATCGCAATCTCCAATGATTAAAAAGGTGCTTATTGCCAACCGGGGTGAAATCGCTCTGCGTATCTGGCGTGCCTGTACAGAATTGGGAATTCCTTCGGTAGTCGCCTTTTCTGAGGCGGACCGGAACAGTCTTCCGGTTAAAGTCGCCCAGGAGAAGATTTGCATCGGACCGGCACCCAGTCTGGAGAGTTATCTGAATATTCCGTCTATCCTTTCTGCTCTTGAAGTAACCGGATGTGACGCCATCCACCCCGGCTACGGTTTTCTGGCGGAAAACGCTTCTTTTGCCGAGATTTGCGAAGACAGCGGAATTACTTTTATCGGTCCCACCGCGGAGAATATCCGCCTGATGGGAGACAAGGCTACGGCGCGACGTAATGCGGTGGAGGCCGGCGTTCCCATTTTACCCGGTACCCTTTCACCCCTCAAAAATAAAGAAGAAGCGGTTCATCTGACCCGTAAAATAGGCTTTCCGGTCATTTTGAAAGCGGCTGGCGGCGGTGGGGGCCGGGGGATGCGCATCGTGCGGGATGCGAAAGAACTGCTTCCGGCTCTGGATGCCTGCCAGAGTGAAGCGCTGGCTGCTTTTGACAATCCGGAAGTATATCTTGAGAAGTACGTGGAACGTCCCCGGCATGTTGAGGTCCAGATTATGGCGGATAACCATAAACACGTGGTTGCCTTAGGCGAACGTGACTGCTCTTTGCAGCGTCGGCACCAGAAACTGGTTGAAGAAGCGCCTTCGCCGGTGGTTACCCCTTGGATGAGGCGGAAAATTTGTACCTATGCCCGGCGTTTGGTAAAATATATCGAGTACCGCAGCGTTGGAACGGTAGAGTTTCTGATGGACAACCGGCTTAACATCTACTTTATGGAGATGAATACCAGGGTTCAGGTGGAACATCCGGTCACGGAAGAGGTAACCGGAGTTGACATTATTAAGGAACAGTTGCGCATTGCCAATGGCGAGAAGTTTTCTTTTTCCCAGCGCGAGGTCAGATTTTTCGGTTCGGCAATTGAATGCCGGATTAATGCGGAAGACCCGGCCCGAAACTTTCAACCTTCGCCGGGCAAAATCGAAAGTCTGGTTATTCCGTCCGGCCCGGGTATCCGTTTTGACAGTCATATCTACCCGGGTTATGTCGTACCGCCCCACTACGATTCTCTGGTGGGAAAACTGATTGTGAAGGGAAAAGACCGGGAAGAGGCTTTAAGCCGGCTCCGCCGGGCATTGGCAGAGGTGGAGATTACCGGGATTAAAACTACCATACCTTTATTTAAACGGCTCCTGGAACACGCGGGTTTCCTGAGCGGACGGTATTACGTTGGTCTCATTGAATCTATTTTGGAGAAAGAACCCCTATGACAAATGAAACACTCGGCGCGGTTAAGATTGAACACGAAGTCTTCTCGGCCATTGCCGCCACTGCTGCGGGAAAGGTAACCGGGGTTAGCCGTATTATTCCGGGTCTGGTGGGTGGCATCGCGGAACTTTTCAGACGGCATGCTCCCCAGCATTCGGTGAAGATAAGAGTTAAAGAAGGCGGAATCGCTTTTGAATTAGCCATAGAAGTGGCGTACAACAGTGATATTCCGCAGGTATGCTGGGAAGTCCAGAAAGCAGTAAAATCTGCGATTGAAGCGATGACCGGAATGAGGGTGGTGAAGGTTGATGTGGAGGTTCATGGTCTCAAGGCATAAAAAGTAGGGCAAGGCTTTAGCAGTTTCTGTAGGGCAAGGCTTTAGCCTTGCAAAAAAGTATGAAGATGATAGATTTACATACCCATTCGCTCCTTTCCGATGGCATCTACCTTCCGATGGAACTTGTCCGTCGGGCTTTTGTGCGCGGTTACGTAATTTTTGCAATCACTGACCACGTGGATACTTCCAACATCAGCCGGGTGGTACCGGAGGTGGTTAAGGTGGCGAGCGAGATTAACCGGCAGAAAAACGGGATTAAAGTCATTTCGGGCGCGGAGGTTACCCATGCGCCGGCGGGTTCTATGAAAGAACTGGTCAAAGAAGCCCGGCGGTTGGGTGCGAAACTGGTTGTGGTCCACGGTGAGACTGTGGCAGAGCCGGTCGTTTCTGGGACAAACCGGATTGGTTTAGAATCCGGGATTGATATTCTGGCGCACCCGGGTTTAATTTCCGAGGAAGATTTTCGCTTCGCCAAAAAGGCCGGAGTGCGTCTGGAAATTTCTGCCCGGGAAGGACACTGTCTTACCAACGGTCACTTAGTTCAACTCTGGCGTAAATTCGGGGGGAATTTGGTTATCAACACCGATGGCCACCGGGAGGAGGACCTCTTCACCGAAGAGCGGTATTTTGGTGTGGGCATGGGTGCAGGTCTCACCAGAGAAGAGGTAGCCGAAATTAACAAGAACACGCTTGTTTTTGCCCGCACCAAATGACATAGTGTACTGTACAGTGTATTTACAGTTGTCGTTGCGAGGAGCGTTAGCGACGTGGCAATTTCGTAGGGCAAGGCTTTAGCCTTGCTTCCGATATGCAAACCTAAAGGTTTGCCCTACATTTCTCTTCCCTTCTCCAACCAATATCCATGGATAAGGTTTTTGTTGCCGAATGCCGGAGTTATAGCCCAGCTGAGGTTTACCAGGCAACCCTCAGACTGTTTGAAGCCCTGGATTGCCAGCACCTTTTCAAACCCGGCGAAAAGGTCCTTATTAAACCCAACTTCCTGATACCCTCAGGTGACGACCAGCCGATTACTACCCATTCTCAGGTTCTGTTAGCCCTAAGCAGACTTTTATTGGACTGCGGATGCCGGGTCGCTGTCGGTGACAGTCCCGGGATGGGAAGTCTTTCCGCATGCATTACCAGAAAAGGGTTAGCGGAACCCCTTGGCCGGCTGGGTGTTCCGGTGGTTGAATTTACCAATTCGGTCTCTCGGCCTCTTCCGGGTGGCCGGGTGGTAAAGAAAGTGCCGGTCGCTAAGGAAATATTGGAATTTGATGCGGTAATCTCCGCGGCAAAACTTAAGACCCACTGTCAGTGTTACTTCACCGGAAGCGTAAAGAACCTTTACGGATGTCTTCCAGGCATCCTGAAACCAGAGTATCATATGCGCTTTGCCGGAAGAGAACACTTTTCCTTGTTTTTACTCGATGTTCACGACGTGATTAAACCCCGTTTAGGTTTTATCGACGGAGTGGTGGGGATGGAGGGCGAAGGTCCTTCCGGAGGCAAAGCGAAGTCAGCGGGATTTTTAGCCGCGGCTACCGATTGTCCGGCACTGGACATTGCGGCGATGAAGATTGTTTCCCTCAATCCGGCGCTGACCATTTACCTCCAGGAAAGGTTAGCCCGGGGCGGCTGTGAGACCGTGAAGTTCGGTAAGGTAGGCTCCGTTGTCTTTGAACCGCCAATACAGATGAGTTCCATTTCCAGTACCGTTCCCCTTCCCAATCCATTAAAAAAAATATTAAAATTCCTTACGGTTCCAATACCTGTTTTTGCTAAGCGACCGGTCTGTAAATTATGCGGTAACTGCCAGAAAATCTGTCCCGGTCAGCCCAAAGCATTGGTTATGGGAAGCAGAGGCATTGTATTTAAACGAGCGTACTGCATTCAATGTTATTGTTGCCACGAAATGTGTCCCCACAAGGCAATCCGGCTCTCCAAGCCTGTTTTGATGCGCCTGTGGCGCAGGATTAAAGTACCGCACCTCCGGGTTTAGGCGGGTCCCCTACCCATCGGATTGGGTAGGGCTTTGTAATTTTAGGAGTAAATCGTTTATAATTATCTGTAGTATTATTATGAAGATTGGCAAGGTAGAAATTCGGGTAGAGAAACCGGCTCTGGTAGGAGTGGTGGCGGATAAGGAAT
>CAZVUE010000021.1:6696-8045 GCA_964630335.1 uncultured bacterium
GTAGAAATTCGGGTAGAGAAACCGGCTCTGGTAGGAGTGGTGGCGGATAAGGAATGGGAAAGGGCCGGATGGAGTATGGCGGATATCCTTGAGGTCCGGCTTGACCATCTTCTGGGGGGAAGCGTTGGGTCGGAAACCGCAAGTTCATTTATTCAGGGGGTAACGGAAAAAGCCAAAAAACCGGTTATTCTGACGATTCGGAGACCCGAAGAAAGCGAACCGGGTCAGAAGGCATTTTTACCGGATAAGGCACGTCTCCGTCTCTTTTCAGACCTGATGTCGTTGGCGGATGCGGTTGACATTGAAATTGATTCGGTAGTTGCAGGAAAGGTAGTGCAATTAGCTAAAAAAACCAGGAGAACCAGGGTTATCGGTTCCTATCATAACTTCCAGCGAGTGCCGCCGGACCGGGTTCTTTACGAGAAGATGCAGCGTGCCGACAATTTAGGTACGGATATTTTCAAATTAGCCTGCTGGGCTGAAGAGAGAGAAGATATAGTGCGCCTGTTCAATTTCTGCCATACCTTCAGCAAGAAACATATCGTTTGCGTTATAGCCATGGGCAAGAGGAATACTCTTTTCCGAATGGTGGCTCCACTCTTCGGCTCAGCCCTGGTTTATGTTTCTTTGACCGCTAAGACCGCACCAGGCCAACCGGAGATAAAGGGTTTTGCGGAAGACTTTCACCGGTTTTATCCTTAATCTATGTTATTAAGTATTTCCAATCTGTATAAAGATTTCTGGGTACGGCCCGCCTTGGGGAAGTCAGTGGTCCAGGTTCCAGTTCTTAGAGGGGTTGAATTAGAAGTAAGTAAAGGTGAAATCGTGGGGATTCTGGGTGACAGCGGTTCCGGCAAGAGCACGCTGGCTAAGATTATTCTCCGTTTACTTGAACCTTCCAGAGGAAAGGTCTGTTACGAGGGGAAGGATATCTTTGCCTTTTCCCCGAAAGAAATTTTAAACTGGCGAAAGAGGGTACAGATTGTCTTCCAGAACCCATTCCGTTCCCTGCCCCCGCGTAAAAAGGTAGGGGCAATTTTAAGGGAAGTAGTCCGTTACCACCGGATGGCAGAACGGGAGGAGGAATACGGTTATATCCACAATTTATTGCGTTTGGTGGGACTTTCACCGGAAGATGCGGAGAGATTTCCGTTCCAATTTTCCGGCGGAGAACGTCAGCGAATTGCGATTGCCCGCAGTTTGGCGGTCCAACCCGAGTTTTTAATTCTGGATGAGCCAACCAGTAACTTGGACCTTTCCATCCAGGCACAGGTAATCAATTTTCTCAATGAATTACGAAAGCGTCTTGGACTTACCTATCTCTTCATTACCCATGACCGTCAATTGGC
>CAZVUE010000021.1:8145-11023 GCA_964630335.1 uncultured bacterium
ATGAAGGTTAGTATCTATTCGCTGTCCGCAAGTGACAAAACGCCGGAGCAGGTAGTGGAATTGGCTCAGAAGTACGGTTGTGAGGGGATTGAATGGTGGTGCCGGGAGAAAGGTCACATTGATACCGGGAATTTAGAGTCTTCCGCAAAACGGATAGTTCAGGTTATGCGCGATTCCGGTCTGGAAGTGGCTGGATTGGCGCCTTATTTTAAATTTTCCGAAACCGAGGAGGAAATTAAGGAAACATTTGGTGTTGCCAGAATTATTGGCGCCAAGAATATTCGTTGTCACAGTTATAGTTTTACCGGAGAGACGCCGGTTGCGGACCTGATGAGAAAACAGCGTTTTTGGCTGGCAGAGACGGTCCTTCCGGTGGCAGAGCGGTTTGGGGTGAGGGTGGTTATTGAACAGCATCACTACCAGATCTGTTGTACCCCGAATGCCTGCCGGCAATTGGTGGAAGGGCTTCCGGTGGAAATGGTTGGGGTTATCTGGGACCCGGGTAATTCCCTTTTTGAGGGATATAGCCGTCCGGAATATGCCCTCAGTGTTTTAGGCGAATATCTTGCCCATGTCCATATCAAATCCGCCAAACCGGTTTCTGAAGGTGAGGGTATTCCGACCGGCAGAAAGTATCCGATGCTCTGGGGAAAATTAGCTGACGGTGACTTGGATTGGGATGGGATAATAACCGCTCTGTATAAGGTTGGATATCAGGGCTTTTTGTCTCTGGAAGATTTGGACCAGCGGCCATCAGAGACCAAGATTATAGAAGATATTCCGTACCTGCGCAATATCATCAGAAAATATAGCGGATGACGTTAGGTAACCCCTTAATATGAAAACGGTAAGGCTACCACTGCTGGGCACTGATTTACAGAATCTTTCCGCGGGAGACGAGGTCCTTCTTTCCGGTATAGTATACACGGCGCGGGACAGGGTTCATAAGATATTGGGGGCGGAAATTGAAGAGGCGAAAAAAGAAAAAAGAAGACCAAGGTTTCCTTTCCCGATTTCCGGGCAAACCATCTATTACGTTGGTCCCACTCCGGCGCCACCAGGACGGCTTATCGGCTCTGTCGGACCCACTACCAGTTCCCGGATGGACCCGTACACGCCATCTCTTTTAGAATATGGTTTGAAAGGGATGTTAGGTAAGGGAGGACGCAGTGAAGAAGTTCGGGAAGCGATAGAGCGGTTTTCTGCCATTTACTTTGTTACCTATGGCGGCTGTGGCGCGCTTTTAGCCAGCCATATTAAAGAAGCGAAAATAGTGGCATTTTCCCAGTTCGGTCCAGAAGCGGCCTGGCGTTTGGTCATTATTGATTTTCCTGCGGTCGTTGGCATTGACAGTAAGGGGGTGCGTTATGGTACTTAACGACTTGATTATTAAGAGCGGCCGGAACTTTCCGCGTAAACCGGCGATAATCTACGGAAAAGAGGTGATTGCTTATCGGGAACTGGTGCGGAAGGTGGACCGGATGGCGGCCGGCTTACTCAGTCTGGAGGTCAAGTCTGGCGACCGGATTGCGCTCTACCTGCGTAACCGGCCGGAATTTGTGATTACCTATTTCGCCGCCCTGAAAGTGGGTGCCATCCCGGTTCCGTTCAATTACTTCTGGAAAGAGGAGGAGTTGAGATTTGTTTTGACCGACAGCGGAGCCAAAATTCTTGTTACCGAGCCGGAATTTCTGGAAATCAGCCGGAACCTTCAGAGCCGGATTGGTACCCTGAAGAAGGTTGTTCTGTTCGCAAAAGATGTTCCACCACCTGCCCCGGAAGGTCCTTTACCGTACGACAGCCTCTTTCAAGAACCCAAAAGGCCCTTTCCTATTATTGCCGGTTCTGACGTGGCGGTGTTAATTTACACTTCCGGCACCACCGGGTTTCCCAAGGGTGTAATGCTTACTCACGAAAATTTGCTTTCCAACGTGGAAAGTTGCCAAAAGACGGTACGGCTTTACGAGAAAGACCGGTTCCTCTGCCTCCTGCCGATGTTTCACACCTTTGCCTTTACCGTTTGCATTCTGGTCCCTTTATCTTTGGCTTCACCTGTTTTCATTATCCCCGCTGGCACTCCATTTCGTAATACACTCAAAGAGATTCTTAAACGCCGGATTACTATCTTTGTGGGAATACCGGACTTTTACCACCTTCTTTCGGAGATAAAACTCTCCTGGTGGGCACAGTGTTTACTGCGTCTTTTCAATCCCATCCGGTTGGCGATTTCCGGTGTTGCCGCGCTTCCTCCGGAAACACTCACCGCTTTCCAGCGTCGTTTTCGTATTCCTCTTCTAGAGGGCTACGGTTTAACCGAAGCCTCGCCGGTCGTCACGCTCAACCCATTGAAAAAAAGGAAGCCCGGTTCGATCGGATTACCCATTGCCGGCGTGGAGGTAAAAGTTTTTTCCCCGGAAGGAAAAGAGGTCTCGGTTAACCAGGTGGGTGAGTTAGTGGTCCGGGGCAAGAATGTTATGGCCGGATACTACAATCGGCTTCAGGAGACTCAGGAGACGATTAAGGACGGCTGGCTTTATACCGGGGATTTGGCGAGAAAAGATGAAGAGGGGTACTTCTTTCTGGTTGACCGCAAGAAAGATATGATTAACTTTCGTGGATTGAATATCTACCCCCGGGAGGTAGAGACGGTTCTCTACCGGCATCCTGCGGTAAAAGAAACCGCAGTGGTGGGCGTACCCGGCGCCGGTGGGGAGATACCGGTTGCTTACGTCGTTTTAAAGGACGAACAGCCGGTAAGTGCGGAGGAGATGCTGCATTTTTTACGGCAGCACCTGGCCGGGTATAAAGTCCCGCGCCGGATTATCTTCAGGGATGGTCTGCCTCACACCGCCACGGGCAAGGTTGCCAAGAAAGAATT
>CAZVUE010000022.1:0-3622 GCA_964630335.1 uncultured bacterium
GTTTTGGCTTATAATAAAGGCGCCCGGTTTTTCGATTCAGGTACCATTCGCCAGGGTTGGTGAGACCTTCAAAGACATTTTCCACATAATATCGGCTGTCTTCCGGTGTCAAAATACGGCGGCTGTTACGGGTAAAGGCAACCAGACGTTCTTTTTCGTTTACCTCAGCGATGGGCAAGTGGACATCAACCCATAAATGTAGTACCACTACCTCCACATCGTTAAGGTTGCTCCAGTCTGACTTAATCTCTTTATCGGCAAACCGGAACTCTTTACAAGGAGTGTCAAAAGGTCCTGCAAGATCCACGCCGGGTAGTTCCGTAATCCGGTAAAAGCCTTTTTTGGGTAGACGGCTCCGGTAACGCCGGGCTCCGTTAACAAACAACTGTCGAAAACGCCATTTCCCTTTTTTGACTTCCGGAATCTCCGTTAGCCACAAATTTCCGGTCTTTTCTTTCCCTGATTTAATCTTTTCCCCGCCGCTGATGACCGGAGTCTCACCAGGATAGGCGGTATAGGTAATAGGAAATTCTTTTGTTCCGGAATCCTCCGGAGTAAAGACCAACGGTTCTATTAATTGATAGAAGCCGGTTCGGATAAATACCGTAATCGGTGAGTTAACCCTGCCTTTGGTTTTTAATTCCCGAATCACGGTGCGTGTTTTTTCAATATTAGCAAAAGGTCCATCGGTTCGGCGCTGGTTGGGTTTGTCCAGCATTCCTGACCACCTGTCGTCACCTTCCGGGGAGACGTAAAAAACTAATTTTGCCTTCTCTTTGTGTTCCATTTTCTCTTTTTAAGCGGGTTTACTTTTCGGGTAGGAGCGCTGGCTGGTGCGCTTTTCAAATTCTTCCAGGAGGCGGCGTTCTTCCCGGCCCAAACCGACCGGTGTTTCCACGATTACCCGGACCAACTGGTCGCCTCTTCTGTATCCGGAGACGTCCGGCATCCCTCTGCCGCGCAAACGCAAGACCGTACCGGTTTGGGTGCCCGGAGGTATCTTCATCCGCACGTTACCTTTAAGGGTGGGCATCTCTTTTTCCGTTCCCAGAGCCGATTCGGTAAAGGTTATAAAGAGGTCGTAAAGAATGTCTGTCCCTTCCCGCTGGAACTGCGCATCCGGTTCTATCAAAACACCTAAGTATAAGTTACCCGAGGGTCCTCCCTGAGGTCCGACGTTCCCTTTTTCTTTTATCCGCAGTCTGGACCCGCTTTCAATTCCTGCCGGGATGGTAACCTGAAGTCGTTCTTTCTCCTTTACCCGGCCGGTTCCCCGGCAGTTCCGGCAGGGATTTTCGATTACCTTTCCGGTTCCCTGGCACCGGTTGCAGGTACGACTGATGGAAAAGAAGCCCTGGGTATAACGGACCTGGCCGGCTCCACCACACTGAGAACAGGCTCTCTTTCCGCTGCCCGGCGCTGCTCCGGAACCGTTGCAGATAGAACAGGCTGTAAGCCGGGGGACAGTAATTTCTTTCTGAGCTCCTTCGGCTGCTTCTTTCAGAGAAATGCTGATATTTACCTGGAGGTCATCACCCCGGTTAAAACTCTGGGTTCTACGCCGGGCTCCGGTACCCATGCCAAAAAGGTCAAAGAGGTCATCAAAATACCCCTGGTTGAAGATATCCGAAAACTCTCTCTGTACCCGGCCCAGGTCATCGGTCCAGGTGAACCCGGTTCCCTCCACGCCCTGAAAACCGAACTGGTCGTAGGTTGCTCTTTTCTGGGAGTCACTGAGGACCTCGTAGGCTTCGGTTGCTTCCTTAAACTTTTCTTCCGCCCCTTTGTCCCCGGGGTTACGGTCCGGGTGGTATTTGAGCGCCAGATTCCGGTAGGCTTCTTTAATCGCTTCGCTGCCGGAATCCTTTGGTACCCCTAATAATTCGTAGTAATCCCTCTTTGCCATATATGTTATTGGATATAACGGTAGACTTTTCGGAACGGATTGAAAGTCCTGCCTCCGCTCTCGTAAAACTTGGTGAAGAATTCCAGGTACTGGAGCCGGCTGGTATGGACGTAAGCACCCAGGGTGCTGATAAAAAGGTTAAAGGTATGGCCGACCAGAAGAACGATGATGAACGCCAGGGGTCCGACAATCGGGAAAACCCTTGCCATTCCCGCCAACTGGTTTACCGTAACCGCCAACAGCCCGCTGGTCAGCCCTAAGGCAAATATTCGCGCGTAACTCAAGCAGTCAGCCAGAAGATTACCCACGATGAGACCGTATATGGTGTTGGCAGACCAGAAGAGTTTTAAAACTATTTCCCGGTAACTGCGCCACTGGTTAGAAATAATCAGGCTCGCCGAAATCGCCAGAATAATTTCTACCACCGGAATAGCCGCAGTGGCGGCGGCTGATTTGGTTCGTAAGAGGAACAGAACAGCCAGAAGGGGTATCCCAATCTGGAAGAATAACGGCGGAGCGGATTCTAAGGCACCCCGGGTTCCAAAGCGGCGAATGGATTCTTTTAATTTCAAAAAGACCCCGGTGGTAATCTGGATGTACCCGAAGATTAGGGTGAAGTAAAAGAGCCGCATAGTATCAGCCGGATTGTCTATGGGTGAGATGAGGGCAAGTCTGGCTTGGATCTTACCTAAAGGACTTAGTGCCGGAAAGAGACTGAAGAAGTTTCCAAACCAGGAGTTAGTAATAATGCCGGCGAAAGCCGCCGCGATTCCGGAAGCCGCAAAGACCTTGAGCATCTTCCGGCTGGATTCTGATTTTGACCGGCGCATCAGCCATAACGAAAGGGAAGCCAGTACCAGACCATAACCGACATCGGAAAAACAGAAGGCGAAACTCAGGGTAAAGAAGACGGAAAGATATACGGAAGGGTCAAATCCCTGGTAGTTTGTCCGGCCGTAAAGGTCAACGACCGCTTCAAACGGTCTTCCCATTGGGCTGTTCTCCAGGGCGACGGGAACCGTTTCTCCTTCTTTTGGTTTTCTATGGATAAGTCCGATTTCCGGAAAGGAGCCCTTCAATCTTGTTTCAAGATGTTGCCAATCCTTTGACCGTATCCAGCCGGAAAGAATCGCCACCCTTTCGGTTGCCCGCATCTTATACTGGGCAGAAATTTCTTCTTTCCGAATGAGGTAAAGGTCCAATAGGGTTAAAATCTGCGGCAGATTATTACGCAGGACATCCTTTTTTCTCTTTAGACGTTCTAACCGTTGACTATTCTTTTCAAGGAGACGTTGAATTTGGGTAATCACTTCAGTCGGAATTTTCCGATAATCTGGCGGGTAGATGGTTTCCGCTTTGAGATTACCCAGGATTTCGTTTACCTTCTTTTCGTTTGCTTTCCAGAAGGCTAACAATAGAATAACGCTCTTTTTCCGGTTAGGAATAGACAGGGTCTGGATATACTCAATGTTACTCAATTCCTGATAAAATGCGGCAAGGTTACGCCGCAGAATTCGGCAGAGTAGAATGCCGATATGTCCAGTCTGTTTTAGATTCTTAAGTGGAACATCCAGGGAGAGGAGAGGGGTTATCTCTTCCGCTATCTTTTGAATCCGGTTAGACAGGTTTTGAATTTCCGTGCCCTGCCTTTCGATGGATTTGCTTTCGGTAAAGAGTTTCGGAAGCGGGAACGAAGAATCTAACTCTGCGCATTTG
>CAZVUE010000022.1:3722-10940 GCA_964630335.1 uncultured bacterium
ACCTCTTTTTTGACTTCCGGCAGGAAGAGGTAGACCCGTTCCATTCTGGCAATCATAACCTCTAATTTTAGCACCATTCCCACCTTTTTTGCAACTTTACAAAAAGGTGGGTATTCCTGGTATGGAGGGGGTCTGATTTAGGATTTATATATCCAGATACCTTACCTCGTGGGCGTGTTTGGCGATGAAATCCCTGCGCGGCTCCACCGCTTCACCCATCAAAATGGTGAATATCTCGTCCGCACCTACCGCATCCTGAAGGTTTACCTTAAGGAGCCGGCGGTTTTTCGGGTCCATCGTGGTTTCCCACAACTGCTGGGGATTCATCTCTCCCAGACCTTTGTAGCGCTGGATATTAAGACCTTCCCTTCCTAATTCCTTCAGGGCAGGAATCAACTGAAGCGGAGTTACCTGGCGTTTTGTCTTTTCATTACGGATAACAAAAAAAGGAGTTTCCAGGTTTGTGGCTTTAACGCCAAAAGGTTCTAATTTCTTCAGAATGCGTTCCAGTTCCTTGCTTTCGTAAATTTCAATTGCCGGAGATTCTTTGCCGCGCTCGACAAAAAATTCGGAAAGGCTGCTCTCATCGTAGAAGAAAAACTCTTCTTTGGCAGAACCGTTGGCAATCTCGGCGGTTACCTCACGCACCAGATAGAGCGGCAGCCTGCCTTCCGGAGACGCCTTGCGCAGGAAAGGAACCATCTGCAGACCTTTATGGCGCAAACTCTTTTCAATCTCTTCCAAAGCCTGGAAGAGTTTAGCTAATTCCCGTATTTCTTCCCGGCGCATCTCTTTTTTTGGTGAGGTGAAGATGGTGTGGTCTTCCAGCGCCAGGCTGAGGAGTTGCCGGCTCATCTCCCGGTCATCCGGAACGTATGCCTCTTTTTTGCCTTTTTTTACTCTGTAAAGAGGCGGCTGGGCGATATAGACGTAGCCCTGTTCAATTAGAGGCTTCATCTGCCGGTAGAGGAACGTCAGGAGTAAGGTGCGGATGTGCGCGCCGTCAACGTCGGCATCAGCCATCAGAATCAGGTGGTGATAACGCAATTTGGAAGAATCAAATTCATCGCCGATCCCGGTTCCTAAAGCGGAGATTAAAGCCTTTATTTCGTCGTTCCGTAAGACCTTATCCAGGCGCGCCTTTTCCGTGTTAATAATCTTACCTTTCAGGGGCAGAATTGCCTGGAACTTCCGGTCCCGTCCCTGTTTGCAACTTCCACCGGCACTGTCACCTTCCACGATAAAAAGTTCCCGTTCGGCCGGGTTGCGGTTGCTGCAGTCGGCTAATTTCCCCGGTAAAATCCCTCCGTCTAAACTGCTTTTGGCACGGGTTAAATCACGGGCTTTTCTGGCTGCCTCCCGGGCCTGTGCGGCCAGGAGAATCTTTCCGATGATGGCACGTGCCGCCGGCGGATTCTCCTCCATAAATTCCGTAAGACCATTGGAGACCAATCTATCCACCAGGGAACGGACTATGGAATTACCCAATTTCATCTTGGTCTGTCCCTCAAACTGCGGGTCAGGAACTTTTACCGAGATGATGGCGGTGAGTCCTTCCCGGGTATCCTCGCCGGAAACGTTTTCCTTTTCCAGAAGGCCATACTTTCTTCCGTAATCATTTAAACTCTTGGTTAAACCCGAACGGAATCCGGTGAGATGGGTTCCGCCCTCCCGGGTGTTGATGTTGTTGGCAAAACAGAAGACGTTTTCGGCATATCCATCGTTGTACTGGAGAGCAGTCTCTATCTCTATTTCGTCTTCGGTTTTCCGAAAGAAGAAGGGTGGAGTAAAGAGGGGATTCTTATTGCGGTTAATGTGCTCCACAAAGGTGATTAGACCGGATTCGTAGTGGAACTCCTCCTTGCGTTCGCTCCGTTCGTCTTCAAAGGCAATGGTAATGACCGGGTTAAGAAAAGCCAGTTCCCTCAGGCGGTTGGAAAGGATATCCGCATCAAATTCCGTCGTTTCAAAGATTTCATCATCCGGTTTGAAGACAACCTTGGTTCCGGTTCGGCTGGTCTTACCGGTGATTTCCACCGTACTGGCCACCCGGCCGCGTTCGTAACGCTGGTGGTAAATATTCCCGTTGCGGTGGACTTCCACCTCCAACCACTCCGCGAGGGCATTAACGACTGAAACACCGACACCGTGGAGTCCGCCGGAGACTTTGTAAGAGCGCTTGTCAAATTTCCCGCCGGCGTGGAGAACGGTCATTACCACTTCCAGGGCAGGTCTGTTTTCGGTCTTGTGCAGGTCCACCGGAATACCCCGGCCGTTGTCGTCAACCGAGATGGTCCCGTCAATATGGATGGTGACGGAAATCCGGTTACAGTAACCAACCATCGCCTCGTCAATCGAGTTGTCAACCACTTCATAGACCAGGTGGTGTAGACCGGCAATAGAGGTATCACCGATGTACATCGCCGGCCGCTTGCGTACCGCATCAATCCCTTCTAAAACCTGAATACTGGTCGCATCGTACTTTTCCATAAGTAAACCCCCAATATATTGTATATATACGCTTTTAATTATACCACCTATTGGGGCTTCTTGTCAAAAATCGGTGGGGAGGCTACCGGAGCAGGGGAGAGGCAAGGATGATGACGCCGGTAACCATCAGAAGAAGGCCAATGACCGCGATGAAATCTTTCAACTCTTCCTTTTGGTAATTCAACCTCTGACTGAAGGTTAACACCAGTCCCAGAATCAGAAAGAGCAGTCCGATAAGTGCCTGCAGTAAAGAAAATTTACCCATTTCTAACTCCGTTATGTCATTCCTGCGCAGGCAGGAATCCAGTGGATTCCCGCTTACTGCTTGCGGGAATGACAAATTGGTATTAATTACGTTTTAATAATCGTAAGGGCGACGTCCGGACAGATGAGACCGCAGCGCAGACAGCCGATACATTCTGCACCGGAAAAATCCACGTAACGATAGCCTTTGCGGTTCTTGTTTTGAGAGAGGAGTAACTCCTTTTTGGGACAGAAGGTAACGCAGAGGCTGCAGCCTTTACACCGTTCAATATCAACTTCTACCCGGAAATTTACACCCCTTTTGTGTCTCGCCATATAATACCAATGTAGGGCAAACCTTTAGGTTTGCGTATCGCAAGGCTAACCCCTGTTTACTAAACACAGGGGCAGGCGCCTTGCCCTACTAACTACTGTTTTTATCTGTTTATAGATTCCTTCTTCGTCAAGACCGATTTCCGCCAGAAGTTCGGCGCGTTTGCCAAAAGTAACGAATCGGTCCGGCGCTCCGATTAGGTTTACCGGAATCGTCACCCCTTTTTGGGAGAGGTGTTCCAGAACCGCACTGCCAAAACCACCGCAGAGAGTATTTTCTTCTACGGTTACCAGTATCTTTGCTTTTGCCGCCCGGTCAATAATTTCTGCATTCAGCGGTTTAACTTCAGAGGTAGGCAAGAAAGATATCACTATCCCTTCATCTTTCAATCGTTTTGTTGCCTGGTAAGCATTCTCTGCGATACTGCCTACCGCCACCACCGAAATAAGAGGTTTCGGTTCCGTTAAAAGAGTGATGGTTTCCGGTCCTTCATCTTTGGGAAAGAGGATGAAGGCAGGTGAAGGGGTTTGGAGCGCTTCTACCAGCAGGCGCCGCATCTCTTGATAAGAGAACGGAGCCAGTACGGACAGGTTCGGCAGAGAACGCAGATACGAGAAGGAGAAGAGGCTGTGGTGGGTGGGACCATCTTCACCCACTAAACCATTGTTAGGTAAAATAAAGGTTACCGGTAGCTTTTGGAGGCAAACCTCCTGGAAGACCTGGTCAAAGGCGCGTTGAAAGAATGTCGCATAAACCGCGACAACCGGATGTTTTCCCGCCTTAGCCAGTCCGGAAGCAAAGGCGACCGCTCCCTGTTCCGCAATGCCGACGTCAAAGAACCTTTCCGGGAATCGTTCTTTGAAGGCTTGCAGTCCGGCACCTCTGGGCATCGCTGCAGTGACCGCTACAATCCGGGGATTTTTGTCTGCCTGGGTAATCAAATCTTCTGAAAATACTTCCCGGTAGGTTCTGGTGGAAGGAGAAGACTGCTGTCCGGTGGTTATATCAAACGGTACTGCGGAATGGAATCGTTCCGGGTCTTTCTCCGCCGGCTGGTAGCCCTTGCCTTTTTTGGTAACGATATGGACTAATCTGGGACCTGGTAGTTCCAGTACCTTTGCCAGTACCTCGGTTAACTGCGCCAGGTTGTGACCGTCAAATGGTCCGAAGTACCGGAACCCGATACTTTCAAAGAGCGCCGCGGGTCCTAAAAGGTTTTTGACCCCTTCTTCCATCTTTTCAAAGACGCTGACCGTCTCCGGTCCTAAAAAAGGCATTTTCTGGAGGAGCGAGCGGGTGTGCTGCCGGAAAGATTCTAAGTGCGGGTTGGTAATGAGCCGGGTCAGGCAAAGCGCGACTCCTCCGATGGTAGGTGAAATAGCCATTTCGTTGGCGTTTAAGATTACGCAGAGGTTTGCTTTTTCTGCCGCTGCCTGGTTAAGGCCCTCAAAGGCAACTCCGCCGCCCAGGGAAGCATCGCCGATGACCGCAACGGATTTACCCTCTTTTTTAGCACAGGCTATACCCAAAGCAAAGGCGATTGAGGTGCTGGAGTGACCGGTGCGCAGGGGGTCGGTTGCACTTTCGTCCGGTTCCGGAAAACCGGAGAGGCCGCGGTAAGTACGCAAGCCGCCAAAGGCATCTTTCCTTCCGGTTAGAATTTTGTGGGTATAGGTTTGATGTCCTACGTCCCAGATGAGGCTGTCTTTTTCGAAATTTAGGAGACGGTGTAAGGCAATGGTCAGTTCCACCACGCCCAAGTTTGAGGAGAGGTGCCCTCCATTTTTGGCTACGACCTCAATAATCATCTGCCTGATTTCGGAGGCAAGGATAGATAACTCCTCGGCTGTCAATTTTTTCACATCCTCCGGTTGGGTTATTTTTTCCAGAACCATTACACCTAATATTTTAATCCTTTCGTGCCTTTATGTCTACTTTTGGTTCTGCCCTTGTGATGTCATTCCCGCACGTAGTAAGCGGGAATCTATCCCTGCCTGATGCATGCAGGGACAGGCTGGATTCCTGCCTGTTTAACCCTGTATGTGGTAAAATAATCCGGAGATGCAGTTTGACGTCATCGTAGTAGGTGCGGGTCACGCGGGTTGCGAAGCGGCTCTTTCTGCCGGCAGAATGGGTTTTTCGGTTCTTATTCTGACCATGAATTTAGATACCGTTGGCCAGATGTCCTGTAACCCGGCTGTCGGCGGCGTGGCAAAAGGTCAATTGGTCCGCGAGATTGATGCGCTTGGCGGAATGATGGGATTATGGGCGGACCAGACCGGGATTCAGTTTCAGATTCTTAACCAAGGTAAGGGACCGGCCGCCTTCAGTCCGCGAGTCCAGAGCGACAAAAAAGCATATCAGGTTCTGGTACGCAGAACCCTGGAATCCGAACAGAATCTCATTCTGCGTCAGGGAATGGTGGAAGAGGTTCTGTCTAAAGATGGAAAAGTAACCGGTGTCCGGAGCAGAGAAGGGATTACCTATCAAGCAAAGGCGGTCATAATTGCACCGGGTACTTTTCTTTCTGCTGTTCTCCATGTTGGTCCGACAATCATCCCGGGCGGCCGGATGGGCGAGGAACCGGCCCAAAGACTGAGTCAGTCCTTAGTAAAATCAGGGTTTGAGGTCCGGCGTTTTAAGACCGGAACGCCCCCCCGGGTTTCTTTTCGTTCTTTGAAGTTGAAGGACCTGGTCCTTCAGCCTGGGGACGAGAAACCAGTACCATTCTCTTTTCGCACCCGTGATTTCGCACCAAGACAGATTCCCTGTTATCTTACCCATACTACCCCGGAAACGATTCGTATCGTCAACGAAAACATTGACCGGGCACCTCTTTACACCGGACAAATCAAAGGGACCGGTCCCCGCTACTGTCCTTCCTTAGAAGTAAAAGTGAAAAAGTTCCCGGACAAGACCAGGCATCAAATTTTTCTGGAACCGGAAGGATACGTTACCGATGAAGTCTACGTGAACGGTTTTTCTACCAGTCTTCCCGCTGATGTTCAGGAGGCAGCCTTACGTACCGTTCCTGGATTAGAAGACGTTCAGATTATCCGTTTCGGTTATGCGGTAGAGTATGATTTCTTCCCGCCCTACCAGATAAAACCCACGATGGAGACGAAGAAGATACAAAGTCTTTACTTCGTTGGACAGATTAACGGTACCAGCGGTTACGAAGAGGCAGCCGGTCAGGGTCTTCTGGCGGGAATTAATGCGGGATTGAGCCTCCAGGGAAAAGAACCTTTTGTACCCGGGCGGGATGAAGCCTACCTAGGGGTTATGTCCAGTGACTTAACCACGATGACGGAGATTTCCGAACCTTACCGGCTCTTTACCTCCCGGGCAGAGTATCGGCTTCTTTTGCGTAGTGACAATGCGGACTTCCGGCTGATGGACTACGGCGAAAAATTCGGTTTAATTTCAAAAGATATTTACGGAAAGATGTGTCAGCAGCGCCGGGCGATAGCCAGGGAGATAGAAAGACTCAAAACCACCTTCATTTCACTTCCTCCAGTATGTAGTGCGACCCTTTCAGGGTCGCGTAGTGAAACAGTAAGTTTAGCAAAATATCTCCGCCGACCGGAAGTTTCCTACCGGGATTTAGAAAAGATTGAGGCTCAAAAGGTAGTAGGTAGTGCGACCCTTTCAGGGTCGCCGGAGGAAAGGGTCAAAGAGGCGGTTGAAATTGAAATAAAATACGAAGGATACCTTGCCCAGGACCGGGCATTAGCGGAAAAGATGGATCGCGATTTCAAGACCAGGATTCCGAAAAGATTTGACTACAATAAAATCCCCGGCTTATCCGCGGAAGGAAGAGAAAAACTGAAGAAGGTCCGGCCGGATTCTCTGAAAGAAGCCAGGCGAATTGACGGTCTTCGCGCCAGTGACCTCACCTTACTCTTTTTACGCCTCCACTAAAGTCCCTTCTATTTACCCCCACCTTAATCCTCCCCCCTTGAGGCGGGGACCCCAATGTCAGATTGGGGGGAGGGTAGGGGTGGGGGTATCTCTTCACTTTGTTTGGTATATCCTTATCGCCTTTAGACCGGTTGGAACTAAGTGGTAGTCGTTAACCCAATGCTCCGGGTCTAAGAATTCTCCCGGACCCACCCAGCGTGAAACTATTGCCTCTCCTAACTTGTGGTGAT
>CAZVUE010000023.1:0-10794 GCA_964630335.1 uncultured bacterium
GTACGCCAGCTTCTTCGCTCCTTGTCTCGCTCCAAAATCGCCTCTGGCAAATAGTTAACTTTATTCTGTGTCAACCCCTAACGGTTGGCTGCCGGTAATATTGCCTTCCTGGTCTTTAAGGAGCAAGGCTACTTTTTGCTGGGCTTCCGTCAGTTTTTCGTTACTGAACCGGACCAGGGTTACGCCTTCTTCAAAGAGTTTCAGGGATTCTTCCAGAGGGAGGTTGCCCGTTTCCAATTTGGCGACAATCTCTTCTAAGCGTTTCAGCGCATCTTCAAACTTCAGTTCTTTCTTTAATTCTTTCACACCTATATTCTAATGCAAACCTTATTTTTAAGTCAACCGGATTTTTTGGCTTTCTGGCGTTCTTCTTCGGAGACTAATACCACGTAAGGGTTGCCGGAAACCGGGTTTTTGGTTACCACAACCACGGTCCGGTAGACCTCTTCAATGGTCTGGTAGGTCAGAACTTCAGGGGGTGAACCGTCTTTGTAAATCTGGCCGTTTTTAAGAAGAATGAGGCGATCACAGTATTCGCCGGCCAGGTTAAGGTCGTGCAGAACCATAATTACCGTAAGACCTAAGGTACGATTCAGACGCTTGATTAAATCCAGGATGACTACCTGATGGGTAATGTCCAGGTGCGCAGTGGGTTCATCCAGAATAAGCAGGTCTGGTTCCTGGCATAAAGCCCGGGCAATGGATGCCAATTGGCGTTCACCGCCGCTCAGTTCTTCCAAAAAACTATCCTTCAGTTTCCAGAGGTCGGTCAGTTCCATTGCTTTCTTCCCCACCTCAATATCGTTGGTGTTCTCGGAAAACTGAAAGGTATGAAAATATGGTGTTCGTCCCAGTAACACGAAATCCTCCAACCGGACAAAACCACCAGGGAGATTCTGAGAAACCACCGCTACGTTACGCGCCAATTCCTGAAATCCAACCTGGTAGATATCCCTTCCCCGGAAAGAAATCTGACCCTGAAAAGGTTTAACGATTCTGGTTATCGCACGAAGAAGCGTGGTCTTTCCGGAGCCGTTCGGTCCGATGATACCGACCACCTCTTGTTCCGCTACTTCAAAATTCACTCCCTGAAGGACCGTCCTGGCACCATAGCCGCAAGAAAGGTCCCTTACCTTTAAAATCATCACAATCTTTCTTTGAATCCTGACCCCTGCCGGGTAAGGACATAAATGAAGAGAGTACCACCCAGAATTCCGGTAATTACACCCACCGGCAGTTCTAAGGGAACGATAACCGTACGCGCAAGGGTATCACAGAAAATTAGGAAAGTGGCGCCCGTAAGAAACGACCCCACCAGAAGAATACGATGGTCATTCCCGAAGAGCAGCCTCACCAGGTGGGGAACCACCAGACCCACGAATCCGATAATTCCGGCTACCGAAACCGTTACTCCGGTAAGGAACGAAGCCAGGATAAAGAGGAGCCGTTTACTCCGCTCAATATTTACACCCAAGTGCAGAGCCTCCTCTTCGCCCAGCCAGAAAGCGTTCAGGTCGCGGACAAAAAGGTAAGAGAAAAAGAGACCGAGCAAAGATACCACCACTGAAAGGTTCACCAACAACTGGCTGGGTTCTTCCAGGGAACCCATCGTCCAGAGAATAATTCCGTGCAGGTCCTCGCTCCGGGAGAGCGCTAAAAGGAGCATCATCAAAGCAGAACAGACGAAACTGACCATCACACCGGTAAGAAGAATAGACTGAACCTTGAGCGATTTTTTGTACAGGCTTAAGAGATAAAGAACAAAAACCACAATACACGCACCGGCAAATCCAAAGAGCGGCAGGGACACTACTCCGAACCTCTGATTAAAACGCAGGATAATGTTGACCGCAACACCCAGGGCCGCACCGCCGGAAATGCCCAGTGTATACGGCTCAACCAGCGGGTTACGAAATAAGCCCTGCAGGATAACTCCGGCTAAACTCAGAGAACCACCCACGGCAAAACCCAGGAGTGCCCGGGGAACACGGATGTTCCAGAGAATACTGCGTTCGGTGGTAAGCCCGGTGGGTCCGGAACTCAGCGCAAAGGCAACTACCACCAGGAGTAATAAAAAGAGCAGGGCGGTTGGAAGAACCCAGTCAATGAGCCGGCGTTTTTTCATAATTGCCCTAATTCCGGATGGAAAATCTGGACCATCTTTTTCAGTACCTGAACAAAACTTACTGGAGTCGGACTGCAGATAAGGTAGGAATCAATTACATAAATCCGGTTATTTTTAACCGCGCTGAGCGTGCCAAACCTCCGCCACGCGGACTCTTCCTCTTTACCCGCCAAACCCATAGTGGTAATAATGATGATGTCGGGATTTAGACGGACAACCTCTTCCCGGCTGTAACAGCCGCTCCTGGCTTCTCTGGTGATATTTACTCCTCCGGCCATTTCAATCAAGTCGTTGATAAAAGAATCTTTGGTTACGGTGAAAAGTGGTTTTACCCCTAATACCACGAATATCTTGGGGTGAGACAAACCTTGTACTTTCTGCTTTATTCTATCGGCATCTTTTTTAGCGGAAACCAATATTTCTTCTGCTTTTTTTTCTTTCCCGATAATCTTTCCCAGAGAGAGAAACTGATCGCAAATTTCCGCAAAGTCTTTTGCCTGGGTAAAAGAAACGACCTTTATTCCCAACTTCTCCAATTTACTGATTGCCCGGCGGTTGGTAAGCGAACTTGCCAGAACTACATCCGGTTTAAGGCTGACAATTTTTTCTACGCTTACCTCCACCACATTACCGACCTTCTCTTTTTTCTTTGCCCCTTCCGGTCTCTGACAATAAGTGGTGCAACCAACCAAACAATCTTCTGCCCCCAACAGATAAATTTCTTCGGTTACGGTTGGTCCTAACGAAATAATTCTCAAAGGAATGGCTGCAAAAATCATGATAAAACCACTTAAGGCAATCTTATTTTTCCTCATTGAAGTTGGTAGCGAATAGTAAGAGAAAAAAAGAAATTTTTAATATTAGACTGAGATGGAAATGGAGGAAATGGCTCGGCTTTCACCAGAGATTGAAGTGCAGCCGTATCTAAAACTTCATATCCCGAACTGTCTGCCACTTTTTTTTCTTTCAACCTTCCTTCCTGGTCCAGAATAAAAGTGACTTTTACTGCGCCCTCCCAGCCTCGGCGTCGGGCAATCTCCGGGTAGATAATTTTTTTGAGGATATGGCGACGGACAGACACAAAATAGGGACTAAAGTCCAAAGGGGTAATTCCTGAAAGAGAGGGTAGAGACAAAGATGGGGAATTAGTATCAAGATTCACAGAAAAAGGCGCGGAAGCAATGGAAGGAACAACCACCTCCTCACTTTTTGGTTGAGGGACTAAATCAATTATTTTTGTAACCAGCGGTTCTGATGTTTGAGAAATACCTGGAGAAATAGAACCTATCTCTTTCGGTAACTCCGGTGTCATATTTTTTTCTGGTATATCTTTTCGCGGTAAAGTGCTCTTTGCTACCGGCGCTATGGTGTCCAGAGAAACAAAGATAACTTTTTCCCATGTCGGTTGCCCGGTCTTTGTTGTCACCAAAAACAAAGAGGGTAATAGCATAGCGTGAAGAAGCAAGGAAAGGTACCAACCTATTCTATTACTAACCATCGGCCTTAGAACAATTAGAAATTAGCATTAAGTCCCACGGTTATTGTGGTTTGGGGCATAGGGTAACCATCAAGTATTTCGTATTCTTCACCGAAAAGGTTTTCTCCTTTTGCGAACAACTCCAGGTTGGGACTCACTTTTTTGGAGAGGATAAGAGAAAGCAAAAAATACTCATCTACTTTTCTGGTATTGGCCGCATCCGCATAAGAAACATCGTTGTATTCACCTTCTAATTGAGCCTTAAAACCGGATGGACGAGAATAACTAAGAAATGAACCCACCCGGTTTTCCGGCCGGTACGTAAGTTTTTTGCCGGTATCCTGGTCCTCACTTTTCAGATAGGTATGGTTTACCGAGAAAGATAAGCGTTCCGTAATGAACCACTTTAACTCTGTTTCCACTCCCTGGAGCCGCGCTTCACCGATGTTTTGAACGTCATATCTGGTCCAGGGTATAGTCTCTACCCAGGAGATTAAGTCCTCAACATCGTTCCGGAAGAAGGTGGCTGTGGCAGAAAGGTTTTTACTGAATTTATGCTCTACGCCAAGGTCGTAACTGATGCCTTCTTCCGGCTTCAGGTCTTCATTGCCAAACATTCCGGCACCAGGCCACCATTCCTCATACCAGTAAAGGTCGTTGACCGTGGGAGCCCGATAAGCCTTGCCGAGGGAACTACGGAGAATGGTATCTTCCGAAAGATTAAACCGGCCGGCTATCCTGGGGCTGAACTCGGAACCGTATACCGAGTGCTCATCCACACGACCACCCAAAACCAGGGTTGCTTTTTTGAAAGTAATCTGGTCCTGAATAAAAATCGCTTCACGTTCTGGAGCATGACTTCCCGTACTTTCACTCTTGACCTCATCCTTAAGATAATCCCCACCAATGGTTAACAGGTGGATTTCGTTGGGGCTGTAATTTTGTTGAAGTTCCAGACCGGTCTGTCTATTCTTAATCGTACTGTCCGTAGGCCAGGCCGGGTCCGGATTCTGAAAATGGACCTTGTTGTGATTAAAAAATAGCCGTCCGGTAAACTCTCCCCTTTCTCCGGCAAACCCGTAGAAAACATCCTGCCGGTCTTCGGTTGTCTTCTGATTAGCCAGCGGCATAGGTAACGCCACAGAACCCGGCACCTCTACATCCTGTTTATCAAAACCGGAGGAAAAGGCAAGACTAGAATTTTTATTCAGGTCTAAAGTAAACTTGCCAAAGAAGTGGTTTTCTTCATCGCCACTATTCTCCCGGTCACCGTCAGAATAATTATATTGTCCGCTCAAAATATATCCAAACCGACCATCTTTTCGTCCGCCGGTGAAAGATAAAAGCGTGGTATTAAAGGAACCATACTGAAGGTTAGAGGTAAAAAACGGCTCTTTGGGAATGTTCCGGGTAATGATGTTTATTACTCCTCCCAACGCATTGGCTCCATACAGGGCTGAGGCTGGACCACGCAGAACTTCAATTCTTTCCACCATCTCTATCGGAATCAGGGATAAGTCGTAAGAACCCAGACTTCCTAAATTAAGCGGCCTTCCGTCTAAAAGAATCAGGATTTGCTCTGTCGAGGAGCCACGAATGGAAAGCGAACTTTGACTGCCCATACTTCCGTAAGCCCTCATCTGAACTCCAGGTAAGGTATCCAGAACCTCACCGACATTTTGCGCTTTTGAATCTTCAATTTCTGAACGGGTCACCACGGTTACAGAAACCGGAACCTCTTCCGCGGATTGTGGGGTCCTGGTTGCGGTAACCACTATCTCTTCTAAAGCAGTTACCTCTTCTTCCTTCTCCTCTGACCAGATGAGCGGAACCAGAAGCAAACTAAAAACCGTGCTCCAGGTAACCAACCCCAAAAACCACTTGCCCTTTCTTTCATTCTTCTGCCTTTCCATTTTCTTCCTCCATTCGGTTTGATACCATAATCGTTAATAGTCAATCCCTTTTCTGGCCTGGATTCCTGAGTCATAGGGATGTTTAACCTTTTTAATCTGACTCACCAAGTGCGCTCTCTCCATAATTCTTTTTGTGGCACCTCTTCCGGTTAAGACCAATTCCAGTCCTTCCGGCTTGAGGTCTAACATATCCATCACCTCCTTCTCCTTCAGAAATCCATCCCGTAAAGATATTAGCACTTCGTCCAGGATAAGGATGTCGTATTTCTTCTCCTGATAAATCTTCCGGATGAATTCCACTGCTTTCAGACATTCCCGGCGAACCTCATCTTTGCTTACGTTTTTATAAAAATGCGGGTGTTTCCCGGCAAAACCGAAAGTGGCTACCCCCAAATTCTTCAAAACCCGGTGTTCTCCATATCCCCATTTATCGGGTTCTTTATAAAAAGAAAGATAACAAACCTTAAAACCCTGTCCGACCGCCCTCACCGCAAGCCCCACCGCAGCGGTCGTTTTGCCTTTGCCATCACCGGTATAAACCTGAATCAATCCTCTTTTCATTGCGTTCTCCTCATCTTAAAAAAGTTTGGGGTCATTTTGGTGAAATTTCCAAAAACCAGTGTTTGTCTTTTAATACTTTCTTTCCCATAGTAAATTCTACTGGTTTCTTAAAAATGGGACCATCATAGACAAATGTATGGTATTCGCCTCCTTCTCCGCAAAGATCAACATTACCTGTTGCTTTAAGTTCCTTTATCAGTTTCCTGTCAATTCTTCGGCCTAACCACTCTTTGCCGAGGAACTCAGAATTGGTGGCCACAATTATTGCCTTGAACCCAAGATGGACAAATTCCGTAATCAGTTTCTCTCTTTCTCTTTTCCACAAGGGCAATATCGGCTTTATGCCCACCTCTTTACAAACCCTATCTACCCAATCACGGTGTTCCTGAAAGTCAATGTCACCAAACACACCTGCCTGAACTCCTTCCTTTACAAAAGACCCAACCGCTTTTTTGAACTCTTCCTCGTAGTTCTGCCAGGTAGTTTTTCTCTGAACAATGGGAATTCCCATCGCTTGTGCCTGTAACTTTAGTAATTCCGACCTAAGTCCATGGGAGCGAGAACGCATACCATCTTCTGAGACCATATTCAGAAGATATTTAACTTCAAGATTATGAGTCTTTTTTGCCTTATAAAAGGCTAAAGATGTATCTTTTCCGCCGCTCCAGGAAACAAACGCTTTCTTTACCATCCGTATCCTCCAGTTTAAAACATATCCACAAACGTAAATACTCAGTTAACACCGCATGTCATTCCTGCGGATAGTAAGCAGGAATCCATTGACAGTGCCTGATCTGGATTCCCGCTTCAGACATGCGGGAATGACAGATAGAATAGGACATTCTTTAGGCATCAGTCATCAGTATCTTATATAACCACCCCATATTGATATTTTCTCTCAGGAGTTTGGCCAGTTTATCAAATTCTTTATCGGGATTAAAAAACGAATTTTCCGGTAACATACGCCAGCCTTTTTTTTGCCTTATTTTGTTTAAAAACCCCCTCCGGAAAGTATCGCTATCAAATAGGCCGTGAATGTATGTGCCCAAAACACGGTTATCTTCCCGGCGTAAGCCGTCAAAATACCGGGTTCTTTTGCCGTTACGCTCGGTTATCTCAAAAAGATGTCCATATTTTCCCATATGTCTATATTTAGAAACACCGTGATGAATCTCGTATCCGGAAATCTCTATCCCTGAGGTTATCTCTTTCGCTTTTACCTGGGTCAGTACCTTCTCTTTTCCTAAATAGGTATGGATTGGCAATAGCCCTAAACCTTCTATTTCTTCACCGTTTGATTCCAGGCGGTGTCTGTCGGATATCTTATTACCGAGCATCTGGTATCCTCCGCAAATTCCCATTATAAATGTTAAAGGATGAGAATTGGTAAGGGAAACAATCTTTTCTGCCAGCCCAGAAATTTTAAGATGTTTTAAGTCAGAACAGGTGTTTTTTGTTCCCGGTATAATTATTAAATCCGGAGATTGGAGTTCTTCCGGTTTCCTTATATATCGCAAGACCACGTCATTTTCTTTTTCTAAGGCATCAAAATCCGTGAAATTGGAGATGTGAGGTAACTTAATCACCGCTACGTCTATCAGTTTTTCATCCGCACCATATTTACCACCCTCTATTCTTTCATCAAGAGAAACGGAATCTTCTTCGGGTATCTTAATGTTTTTAAAATAGGGAACGACACCTAAGACTTTAATGCCAAGGCGCCTTTCCAAGAATTTTATGGCCGGTGAGAGCAGCGATTTGTCCCCCCGGAACTTATTTATGATAATACCTTTAACCATCTTTTTCTCTTTTTTTGTTAACAATTCTAATGTCCCGACAATCCAGGCAAAAACTCCACCTTTATCAATATCGCCGACCAGAATTACCGGTGCCTCGGCATACTTTGCCATTTTCATATTTACAATATCATGCTTCTTTAAATTTATCTCCGCAGGACTGCCCGCCCCTTCAATTACAACAATGTCATATTTTTGGCTCAAACTCCTGAAAGATTCTCTCACCACTTTCTTAAGACTTTTTTTATGCTTTATATATTCTACAGCCTGCATGTTTTCGTAGGGTTTCCCTCGAACGATTATCTGAGCCCCTACATCGCTGGTGGGTTTAATCAAAACCGGATTTATATCTACATTGGGTTCTATCCGACAGGCAAAAGCCTGGTTTGCCTGGGCACGGCCGATCTCGCCTCCGTCTTTTGTTACAAAAGAATTTAAGGACATATTCTGGGCCTTAAAAGGACAAACCCGGTAACCATCCTGCAAAAAAATCCGGCACAGCCCTGTAACTATTACGCTCTTGCCCACGCCGGAACCAGTCCCGCAAAATTGTATCGCTTTAGCTTTCTTCATTCGCCTTTTGGTAAACGCATTAAGTTCTTTGTCATTCCCGCATGTCTTAAGCGGGAATCTAATGAACCAGCCAATGGATTCCGGCTTACTATCCGCCGGAATGACAACTTATTTAATACCTTTGTATTATCTCACGTAATGCGGTTAATAACATCTTGTTTTCCCGGCGTGTTCGCACCGCAATACGGATGAATTTGTTGCCTAAATTGCGGAAGTTAGCGCAGTCTCTTACCAGAAAACCTGCCTTACCTAATCCGGCAGTTAAACGGAAAGAAGTAATTCCGGGAAGAGTAATCTTCACCAGGATGAAATTTACCACGGAGGGAAAAGGACATAGACCTTTTATCCGTGATATCTCCCGGGACAGAAATTCCCTTTCTTCGGCTACCAGTCGGTATGTCTGGTAAGCGTATCCTTTTTGGGTAAGCATCAATTCTCCGGCCCGAAGCGCCAAAGCGTTTACGTTCCAGGGTGATAATTTTTTCCGTAAATCAGCTATCAGGTCCTGGTGGGCAATCAGATAACCGAGGCGAAGACCGGCTAAGGCAAAAAATTTGGTAAAACTTCGGAGAACAATGAGGTTCTTGCGGTCTATTGCTTTCCGCAAGAAGGTATACTTCTGCTGGTCCGGCAGAAAATCCATAAAAGCCTCATCCACAACAATCAACCTTTGAGACAAATCGCCCCCCCCACCTACACCTCCCCCACCAGGGGGGAGGGTTTGGAGTGGGGATGGTATAAATTCCTGCTGGTCGGTCAAAAGAAGGTTACCGGTGGGATTGTTGGGATTACAGATGAAAATCGCATCGGTCTTGTAATCACAAGCCTTTTCAAGATTCAGGGTAAACCCTTCTTTCTCTATGAGTTTAAAGAAGACCGGTCTTCCGTCGTTGGCTCTCACCGCCCTTTCGTATTCGGAAAAGGTGGGTACCGGAATAAGGACGCTTTCCGGTCTGAAGGTAGAAATTATCAGATAAATAAGTTCGTTCGACCCGTTGCCCAGGATGATGTTCTCAGGAGGTATTCCCCAGTATTGGCTTATCTTCTTAAGCAGACCGGTACCTTCCGGGTCAGGATAATGGACGATTCTCTTCCAGTCCTGAAACAGGTCTTCTCTTATCCGGTAGGGCAGACCTAAGGGGTTGATACTGGCGCTAAAATCAACCATTTTCTTTCCGGTCCTTTCTTCAGACTCATAGAGTCTACCGCCGTGACTGAAATCTAAATTCGCCATCTTAGGGGTTGATGCATACCCTTACCAGTACTCCTAAAATAAGCATCAGGAATGAGGCAAACAGACTGATGTCCAGCGCCTCTCTTATCCGTTCAGCCGTGACTGTTCTCCTCTCCTCGCCAAGATACGGCCGCAGAGAAAGTTTATCAGCGTACCAGGCCGGTCCACCCAACTCTATTCCCAGGGCACCAGCCATAGAGGCTTCAGAAATTCCGCTGTTGGGTGAAGAATGTTTCGGTCCATCCCGAAAGGTTATCCGCAGAGAATTACGAATACTGCCGTGAGCCACAAAAGCGGAGATAGCGATAAGAAATCCGCAAATTCTGGCCGGAATAAAGTTGGCGACATCATCGGCCCGGGCGGAAAACCAGCCGAATTCACGGTATTTCTCATCCTGGTGACCCACCATCGAATCCAGGGTATTGACCGCTTTATAGACCATCGCGCCAACCGGTCCGGCAATAAAAAGGTAAAAAAGCGGGGCAACGATTCCATCGTTGGTACTTTCCGCTATACTCTCCACCGTTGCAGTTATTATCTGCTCTCTGTCAAGAAACTCCGTATCCCGACCCACAATCCTGGAAAGTTCCTGCCGGGCTTCATTGATAGACTCTATTTCTAATTTTTTCCGAACCGCTCCTGCTTTCACTACCAGGTCTTTAATTGCCAATGCGGTATAGCCAAAATATACCCAGCATAAGGTTCCCAACAACGGATGTAATTTGGCGCTGAATTTCAATGCCAGATAAGTGCCTAAACCAATGGTTCCGGTTACCAGAAAGAAGAGAAAAACTCCGTTTATCCGTTTTCCATTGTTGAGTAGACATTTTATCCACTTCCCCCTCACCTTATCCCTCTCCCGCTCGGGGAGAGGGCAGGGTGAGGGTTCACCCTGCTTTCCCAATAATCTACCTTCAAGAACAGAAATCATTTTCCCGATTCCCCGCACCGGATGGGGAAAGCCTTCCGGATCCCCGAAGAGCAAATCCGCTAAAAAAGCGATTAAAATCAGCCAAACCGGTTTAAGAATTGAAAAACTAATCTCCATAATTTACTAAACGTAGGGCAAACCTTTAGGTTTGCTTATTTATTTGCAAGGCTAAAGCCTTGCCCTA
>CAZVUE010000024.1:0-5258 GCA_964630335.1 uncultured bacterium
GTCCCCCCCAACCAAGGGTTGGGGTCCCCGCCCAACCAAGGGTTGGGGTCCCCGCGCCTCCAAAAAAATCATTCTTCCGGACTCTAAAAAAGAAGCGGGTCGTCCTGTTTCTGGGTCTCTTTGTCAGCCTGGCGGTATTATCCATAATCTTGGTAATCATCGGTCTGCCTCCTTTTCCCAAGCCGATAGTACCGGAAAACCCTGCCCCGGTAAATAAATCAACACCATCCCTCTCACCGGAAGAACAAAAACAATTTCTGGAATACTATAACCAGGCAGAGATGTTCCTTGCCCAGAGAGAATATGCCAGGGCACTCAGTTTTTACAACTTAGCACTGGAGATTAACCCCACGGACGAAGACACCAAAACCAACATTTCGCTGACCCTGGCAAAAATTGCGCTCCAGGAAAAACAACCGGAAGAAAAACCTACTTTACCGATTAGACAAACTTTACCCCGGCGCATCGCGGCGAATTTAAAGCAAAAAGAGATTGTGCCGGCTAAACCACCTGAACAGCAACCCCCAAAGGATAGCGCTAATACCTATTATCAGCAGGGACTCCAGTCTCTTTACGCCGGTGACTACATCCAGGCGATTCTCTTTTATACCTCAGCGATTGGATTGGCGCCGAACAACCCTGACTTCTATCAGGGCCGGGGTCTGGCGTATCGTCTCAATAAAAATTATGAGGGGGCGATTGCAGACTACACCAAAGCGTTAGAGATTAAAGCCGGAGACGTCAGTATCTATCAGGTACGGGGCGTTACCTACGGTGAGATGGGAAAGTATGACCAGGCGATTGCGGATTACAACCGGGCGTTAGCAATTAACCCCAACGACGCGGAAACCTATAACCTGCGAGGTGTGGCTTACAGTAACCGGGGGAGCTGCGACCAGGCGATTGCAGACTATACCAGAGCGACCGTCATAAACCCGCACTTAGGTATTGCTTATATCAACCGCAGTATTGCCTATGCGGAAAAAGGGAATTACGCCAAAGCCTGGGAAGACGTCCGCAAAGCAGAAAGCCTGAGTACGAAAGTTCCGGGAGAACTAATGGAACTCCTGCGCAAAAAATCCCCCCAGTAAAAATCCCCTCTTTACTAATTGCCCTTGACAATTCCAAAAATATAAGTAAAATGGAAGTATGTACTCCAGATTGCTGAAACCGCCTCAGGAGAAAAGTTTCTTCCTTTTTGGACCGCGCGGAACAGGAAAAACCACCTGGGTCAAAGAAACCTTCCCTGAATCTATCTATCTGGATATGCTGGAGGCAGAAATTTTTAATGACCTCCTTGCTAATCCTCAGAGACTTGAGAACCTTATTCCCAAAAATTTCCCCGATTGGATTATCATAGATGAAGTACAGCGTGTTCCTGAACTTTTAAACGAACTACATCGCCTGATTGAAAGATATAAATACAAATTTGTCCTTACCGGTTCCAGTGCCCGAAAGATTAAAAGGAAAGGTCCGAATTTATTAGCCGGCCGGGCCCTTACCTATTCTATGCACCCGCTTACGGCTCCGGAATTGGGCAAAGACTTTAATTTACGTCATTCCCTGACGTATGGTCAATTACCCTGTGTCTATACGGAAAAAGACCCGAAGGCTTACCTGGAAAGTTATGTTCAAACTTATCTTGAGGAAGAGGTACGCTACGAAGGATTGACCCGGAATTTAGGCGCTTTCTCAAGATTCTTAGAAGCGGCAAGTTTTTCTCAGGGTTCTGTTCTCAATATCTGTTCGGTAGCCCGGGAGTGTGCGGTTGAGAGAAAAACGGTTGAAAGTTATTTTAATATTTTAGAAGACCTGCTGATTGCGTACAGAATACCCGCCTTTACCAAAAGAGCCCGTCGGCGTATGGTGGCGCATCCGAAATTTTACTTCTTTGATACGGGTGTTTACCGCGTCCTCCGGCCGATGGGTCCCCTGGATATGCCGGAAATGGCAGAAGGAGTTGCTCTTGAAACGCTGATTTTCCAGAATTTAAATGCGGTAAATGCTGCCCTGCATTTAGGGTATAAGATATACTACTGGCGTACATCTGACGGAATGGAAGTAGACTTTATCTTATATGGAGACAAAGGACTTCTTGCCTTTGAGGTTAAACGTACCGGCAGAATTTCCCGGGCATACTTAAGCGGACTAAAGAGTTTTCTTAAAAACTACCCTATGGCCAAGTCTTATTTTATTTACGGAGGACAGCGGACGATGAGAGAAAAAGAAATTGAGATTCTGCCAATAGAGTATTTTCTTAAGAACCTGCCTGCAATACTTCAATCCTGAGCCAGTACCTGGCTGGTTACTTACCAGAATTTACGGACGGGGGTGGTACTTCTGGTGGATTTCGCGGAGCCGGGTGCGGTCTACGTGGGTATAGACCTGGGTGGTTGCCAGACTCTGGTGGCCCAGAAGTTCCTGAACCAGCCGGATATCCGCACCAGCCTCTAAGAGGTGGGTGGCAAAAGAGTGGCGCAGGATATGGGGGTAGACCTTCTTGGAAATTCCGGCTAATCGGGCTGCCTTCCGGATGACCTTCCAGACCGACTGCCGGCTCAACCCCTTTTTCTGCCGGCTCAGAAACAGGGTCGTCGAGTAGACATTGTAACCTCCCTTGGTTATCTGATGCCTTCCTTCTAATCCCTCTTCTTCCCCCTTTGCAAAAGGGGGATTGAGGGGGATTTTATTCCTTACTTCTGCCAGGTACTTTTGAATCGCCCGGTTAGCCGGTTCACCAAAAGGAATTAGCCTTTCTTTGTTCCCTTTTCCTTTCACCCGGGCCAGATTTTCGTTTAAATCGACATCACTCACCTTTAATTTAGCCAGTTCGCTCACCCGCATTCCGGTGGCGTAGAGGAGTTCCAGAATCGCCCGGTCCCTTATGCCGGCCGGCGAACTGTCCGGAGTTGCCAGTAAATCCTCCACCTCTTTCCGGGAAAGAAAATAGGGTAAATTCTTTTCCAGCCTGGGGCTTTCCAAATCCGGCAGGGGGTGTTCTTTTAGAACGCCTTCCTGTAAGAGAAATTTAATGTAGGTGGAGACTGCCGCTACCAGCCGGGCAGACGAGGTTGCCGAGAGGGTCTCGCGCAGTTCCAGAAGGAAGGAAGTAAAGAGGGGGTAGGTCATCCCGGAAACCGAAATCCCTTTCTTCTCCAGAAAGGCATAAAACTTGTTTATATCCCGTCGGTATGCGGAGATTGTATTCTGGCTCAGACCCCGCTCGGTCAAAAGGTAGCCCAAAAAACTCTCCAGTTCCGAAATCTTTACTTCCGTCATCCATCTCAATTCTACTATAAATTTGTCCCTAAATTCAAAATAAAATTTATGAACTATCAGACGGCTACCGGAGGGTGCTTACGGGGTGGACTTCGCTGAGGAGCCACTTTTTCTCAGGTTTCTGCCAGTCAATCTCTATCTCCCGCGCCTCTAAAAAGGGCTGGGTGCTGGCCGGCCCGTATCCTACCACCTTTAAGGTTAAACCGCTCTGAGCGGTCTTCTTGTCTTCCCCAATCCGGACCGTTATGTCAACCGGTGTCGCCGTAAGCTGGGTAAAAAAGTTCTGGGCCAGAATAATCGTACCGGGTATCTCATCCCGCCCTTTTATTTCCTGAAGTTCACTACCCACCGATATTAGGCAGTCTTCGGTAAAGTAGTCTGCGGCGTTTTTTGCCCGGCCAACCAGAATGAAACTTGACTCACCGGGTGATTTTGAAACCAAACTTGCCAGCGTATTGAGGTTCTTCCGAATCTGGCGCTCGTCCCGGTGCCGAAACCAGCGAAAGAAGAAAATGGCGGAGACAACAAGACCGATAATGACTGCAAATAAAAGAGTTCTCTTTACCATAAGGGCGTACCCACAATCTTTGTGCGTTTGACCCGGCCAAAGGTATGGTACTCAATCGGCATCTGCCGGTTGTCGCCAACCACAAAGTATTCGTCCGGTCCGACCAGAACCTCAGCCCTGTTCCAGTCACACTTTTTTTTAAGATAAGGTTCCGGTAGTTTCTCACCGCTAATCAGGACCGCGCCGTTGACAAAGGCGACCCGGTCGCCGGGCATTCCGATGATTCGTTTCAGAAGCAGCACGCGCCTGCCGGCCAATTCAATCGCCACCACGTCCCCGCGTTTGGGTAACAGGATACGGTAACGAAGGGCATTAACCATGTTAACCGAACCGTTGTGGTAGGCCGGCTCCATACTGCAACCGGAGATTTTAATTGGCAGGAGAATAAACTTAAAGGTAATAAACGCAACAAACGCCAGAACCCCGGCCCGGATAAATGTCCACCTGGGAGATTTTCCCCAGACAATCCTGCCTAAAATTTGGGTTGTGCCCATCGGAACGCACCCCCACCTTAATCCTCCCCCCTCTGAGGGGGAGGAAATAGGTGAGGGGGATAAAATTGCTGCGTACGGCTACCTTTTATTAATGAAGGGTTTTTCGTCGCCGATGAGGGTGGCTGGGCCATGCCCCGGGTAGACGATAAACTCATCCGGTAGCGTAAAGAGTCTTTTCAAAGACTTTTCTAATTCATCGTCTGAACCACCCTCTAAGTCGGTCCGGCCCACTCCTTCCTTGAAAAGCGTATCGCCGGTAAAGACAAGGTCTTGACCTACCAAACAGATACCGCCAGGTGTATGGCCGGGTGTGTGCCAGACCAGAAGACTTTCTTTGCCGATTTTGATTTCGTCACTCTCCTTTAAAAACTTATCCGGCTGCGGTATCGCCTCTTCAGCCGGACCAAACCCCAAGAGCGCGGTCTGGTCGGAAAGAGCGCTCTTCAGAAACGGCAGGTCTAACCGGGGAACAAAAAGGGGAACGCCTAATTCTTCTTTAAGGATGTCCGCACCGATATGGTCAAAGTGGCAATGGGTATTGATAACCGCAATAAATTTTGCTCCGTTCCGGCTGACCGCGCTCAAAATCTTCTCCTTCTCCGCACCCGGATCAATAATGATACCCTGTCTGGCTTCAGGTTCGGTTACCAGGTAACAGTTGGTTGCCAACGGTCCCACCACCAAAGTCTTAACCTTAAGCATATTTATACCCTCACCCCCACCTTAATCCTCCCCCCTCTGAGGGGGAGGAAATAGGTGAGGGGGAAGTATTTCCATAAATTCTGCCTCGGAGAGAATCCTGACTCCTAATTGTTGGGCTTTTGCTAATTTGGAGCCTGGCTCCTCACCATTCACCAGGTAGTCGGTCTTAGAAGAGACCGAACCGGCAATCCGGCCGCCTAACTTTTTGATTAAAT
>CAZVUE010000024.1:5358-10509 GCA_964630335.1 uncultured bacterium
TCGGTCTTAGAAGAGACCGAACCGGCAATCCGGCCGCCTAACTTTTTGATTAAATTTTCTACCTGGTTCCGGGAGAATTTTTTCAACGTCCCGGTCACCACCAGGGTCTTTCCGGCAAAGACCTGTTTTTCAATACTTACTTTTTCCTTCCGGCTCTTCATATTGACACCGGCCCGGTGTAACTTATCCAGAACCTTTTTCGTCTCTTCATCCCGGAAGAACCGGACGATACTCTGTGCCATCACCGGACCAATCTCCCTGATGGAGGTTAAATTCTCTACGCCTGACTGCACCAACCGGTCCAGGGAAGAAAAATTTTCTGCCAGAACCTCAGCAGCCCGGGTGCCCACGTGCCGGATGCCCAGGCCATAGACTAACCGGAACAAATCGTTCTCTTTACTTTTGTTTATGGCGGAAAAAAGGTTTTCGGTGGATTTTTTACCCATCCGTTCTAGAGCTATTAAATCTTTGTATTTCAAAGAGTAGAGGTCGCCATAATCGGAAATGAGTTCTTTGTTTACCAGAACTTCTATTATCTTCCGGCCTAAACCATCGATATTCATCGCGTCCCGGCTGGCAAAGTGAAAGACCCTTTCTTTCACCTGGGCCGGACAACGGATGTTGGTACACCGTATTGCAACCTCGCCTTCCTCCCGGGATACAGGTCCACCGCAGACCGGACACTCTTTCGGCATCACAAACTCTTTTTCCTCGCCGGTTCTGGTTTCCGTAATCACCTTGACTACCTGCGGGATAATCTCACCCGCCTTCTCCACAAAGACCCTGTCGTATTTCTTTACGCCCAGACGCCTGATTTCGTCCTGATTGTGGAGGGTTGCCCGGCTGACCAAGGTACCGGATAAATGGACCGGCTCTAAAATGGCTACCGGAGTAAGGGTTCCCAGACGGCCCACCTGAACTACAATCTCCTTAATTTGGGTGGTTGCCTGTTCGGCCGGGAATTTGTAAGCCAAAGCCCAGCGCGGGCTTTTAGAGGTCGAACCCGTGGCTTCCTGGTAAGCAAGGCTATTGACCTTGATTACCATGCCGTCCGTTTCATAAGGGAGGCTATGCCTCTTTGACTGCCAGGAATTGCAGTAGTCAATGACCGGTCCGATTCCGGCAAACTTTTTGATATTGGGATTGACCGGGAAACGAGATTTCTTTAAAAAGTCCAGGACATCCCAGTGTGTCTTCAATGGTTTTTCCAAAAAACCAGCCCAGGCAAAAAAGAGAATTTTCCGCCGGCTGACCTCTTTTGGATTAAGGTGCTTCAGGGTGCCGGCGGTGGCGTTCCTGGGGTTGGCAAACAAGCGTTCGCCAGCCTCTTCGCGTCTTTGGTTAATCCGCAAAAAGTCGTCCTTGCGGATATAGGCTTCTCCCCGAACCTCCAGGGGCTTCTGGTACCCCACCTGAAGGGGAACCACACTGATAGTGCGGCCGTTTTCGGTGATATCATCACCCTGGTAGCCGTCACCCCGGGTGACCGCCCGGACAAATCTACCGTCTTCGTAGATTAAAGAAATCGCCACGCCGTCCATCTTCAGTTCCACCGCGTATTCTATCTCGGAAACACCCAATAATTTCCGCATCCTTTGGTCAAACTCCCGGACATCCTCTTCCGAATAACCGTTTTCCAAACTGAGCATCGGCCGGGAATGTTCTACCGTCACAAAACTTTCAATCGGCTGACCGCCCACCCGCTGGGTCGGAGAATCCGGACGTTTGAGGGAAGGGTATTTCTCTTCCAGTTCTTTCAACTCCCTCATCAGAGCGTCATACTCAGCGTCGCTGATGACCGGGTTATCCTCCATGTAGTACTGGTAGTTATGGGAATTGATTTCCCTCACCAGTTCCGCCACCCTCTTCCTGCCTCTCTTAATGTCCATTACTTTTTGTCATCTTTTCCCCTCAGTCCGGGGCAAATCATAGACGCTCCGGTAGGTGCGGGAATACCTGATACTCTTCAGGTCAAACCGGTCACCCTCCTTGATTCCCTTTTTGGTAAAGAACCCTTTATTCGTCTCTATGACGTATTGGGTTCCGGTGGGTGTAATATGCCCTGAGGTCTTCGGAGGCAGGAGTTTCAGTTTCAGCAATTCAAACTTCCCGGAGAAACAGGCCCACTCAATCGGAAAACCGCAGTTATGGGTATGGAATTCGGTGCCGGCTGGCACCTTAAAGATAAGCCCGGTATTTTCTGGTAATTTGGTAACATACTGCAAACCTAAGTTTGCCTCTGGTTCCGGGTAACAGGGTATCAGATCTAACCCCAGACTGGTAAAAGATTTTACCAGAACCGCAGCGAGCACTAAACCGGAAAAATTCATATTGAAGGGAGAAATTTCAGCCGGAGGGTGCGGCTGCGGGGACCGTCGAATTCCGCAAAAAATATTCCCTGCCAGGTGCCTAACTGCAAGGAGCCCTGCTCCACGATTACGTAGAGGGAACTCCCAAAAAGGACCGACTTGATGTGGCCCGGGCTGTTGCCCTCGCTGTGTTGATAAGGAAATGCGGAGGGTACCATCTTGTCCGCCATTGTGCCGATATCCTCAGCCACATCCGGGTCAGCGTGCTCGTTGATGAAGATACCCGCGGTGGTGTGGGGTACAAAGAGAAACAAAACTCCGTCCTGCCAGCCCTTTTCCTGTACCTTCTTCTGAACCTCTCTGGTAACCTCTACAAACTCCTGCCTTGCCCCTGTCTTTACCTGTATCATCTCCATAGATTAACCTTAATTTGTCATTCCGTACTCGATACGGAATCTCGTCTTTAACTACTGGATTCCGGCTTACTATCCGCCGGAATGACAGATTAAAAAGTTATGGCAAAGGCGGAGAATTGGCCGGTGTAGGGCTCGTCTAAATTCTGGATATCCTCAATGTTTTTACCCAAATAACCGGACTTCAGTTCGTTGAGGAACCTTTCCAATTGTGCCTCTTCGCCTTCCGCCACAATCTCCACCCGGCCGTCACCCAGGTTGCGCACAAAACCGGTGACGTCGGCCATCTGTCGGGCAATCTTTTCCGCATACCAGCGGAAACCCACGCCCTGGACGTATCCGGAGACGTAAAAATGAACACGCTTCATAGGTATAGATTCCGGCTTACTATCCGCCGGAATGACACTACTTTACAAACCGGCTGAAGACGGTGATTACGCCCAAGCAGACTCCGGTGACGATTCCGGCCGCTATCAGTATGCCTAAGGTTACCGAAGGAATCGCCCTTTTGGGCGGTATGCCTAAAATACTGGCGATAATCGCACCGGTCCAGGCGCCGGTCATCGGCAACGGAATTCCGACAAAGATTGCCAGACCAAAGAACTCCGAATACTTAATCCCTTTCGCCTTCCTCCGGCTCCGCTCAAAGAGCCAGTCAAAAAATCGCTTTGCTGATGGGAACTTAGAAAGATACCGGGCTAACTTCTGAATCCCCCAGTAGACCGGTATGACCGGAATAAAATTGCCTATGATAGCGGTAACCAAAACCCACTTCAGAGGCAGACCCTGGCTGAGCCCGTAGGGAATGGCACCCCGCAGTTCTGAAATCGGAAGCAGGGAGAAGATAAAGGTAATTACATATTCGCTAACTCCGGTTCCCATCCTTCTTTGCCTATCAGAGGTACAAACCGACAGCCACCCAAGTTCCGGGTGGTAATTCCTGAAGGTCCCTTGTGGTAAAGGACCAGGTCCTGGCCCCAGTGATTTCCCTCCGGTATAATCATCCTTCCAGAAAGCGCCAACTGGTTTAAAAGGCTGGCGGGTGCCTTACTGGCGCCCGCGCTTACCAGAATCGCATCAAAGGGCGCATACTCCTGCCAGCCAACCGTCCCGTCACCAACCTTTATTTCAAAATTGGCATAGCCTAATTCTTTCAATATCTCTTCTGCCCTTTCCGCTAAATTCGGAATCCGTTCTATGGAGTAGACAAACGAGACAACCTCAGCCAGGAGCGCAGTCTGATAACCGCTTCCGGTCCCTATCTCCAGAACTTTGTCGGTCTTCTTCAAGGAGAGCGCTTCCATCATCAAAGCCACGATATAGGGCTGGCTGATGGTCTGGTCATAGCCGATGGGCAGGGGAAAATCACCGTAAGAATCTACCCGATATTCCACGGTCACAAACTTCTCCCGGGGAACCTTGCGGAAGGCAGCGAGCACCAACGTGTCTTTTATTCCCCGGTCAACAAGGTGCCCGGAGACCATCTCCTGCCGAAGGATTTCGTAATTTTGCTCTGCCATATCAACTCTTGATGTCATTCCTGTACGCACTAAACAGGAATCTATGGATTCCCGCTTACTACACGCGGGAATGACAACTTAAGAGGGAACGGAAAAAGAATTTAAAAAACCGCACCGTATCCCGCAAGGGGTGCTGTTTACTCCGCTCCTCTCCGTAGATAGTCTGGATAGGCGCTTCTGCAATCTTAAATCCGGCCCGGCTTGCCTCCACTAAAACCTCTGATTCCGTGGCAAAATGGCTGGCAGAAAAGGAGAGAAGCGGTATAACCCGGCTATCAAAAACCCGAAATCCGGACTGACTGTCCCGGATTCGCTGCCCGGCCAGTAAAGAAACCAGAAATGAGGTAAACCAGTTGGTGACAAACCGGTCTATCGGCATATTCTTCAGGTTCCGGGTTCTGCAGCCAACCACCACTCCGGCGCCGGTTTTACGGTAGTGTTCCAGGAGAACCGGTATGTCCTCAGGATGGTGCTGACCATCACCGTCCATCGTTATCATAATCGGATATCCTTTTCGATAAGCGTACTCAAGACCGGTACGGAGTGCGGTACCCTTGCCTGAATTCTTCGGATGGCTGATGACCGTGGCGCCGGATGACTTCGCCAGTTCTGCGGTTTTGTCCGTAGAGCCGTCGTCCACCACAACCACTTCTTCCGCATACTCCCTGGCCTTCTCCGCCACCCCTTTAATGAATCTGGCTTCGTTATACGCCGGGATCACAACTATTAAACCTTTCTCTTTCATACTTGCAAGGCTAAAGCCTTGCCCTACATGTAGGGCAAACCTTCAGGTTTGCTTGATGTTAAATCCAATATAAAAACGTTACCAAAGGTGCTGCATCATTAACCGCTGGCGCAGTTCCGTATGAAGTTCCAGTCTGGGGTCAGCATCCAGAATCTCCCAGGCGG
>CAZVUE010000025.1:0-3825 GCA_964630335.1 uncultured bacterium
TGGTCCTGGACGACGATGGAACCGGAAACCCCGGCCAGTCCGCCGTCCGGTCGGAAGATTAAAGGCACAAGACTTTGGGATATTTCACTGATTGTGATACCCGGCGGCAGGCGTTCTTCTTTCCCCCAGATTTTTTTGGTTGCTACCTCACAGATGTAAAGAGTATTGTGGTTTTTGTCTATTACTGCCTGAAACTCCTTGCGGTTTTTGAGCGCCATCTCCCGGGCAAGAAGTAGGGTCTGTTTGATAGTGGTGCAGGCTTGCCTGACCTCTTTCTCTTTCCGGTGCTGCAGGAATTGGGGGAGAGTTCCCCAGAGCAGGCAGGCCGTAAGAAAGAGACAGAGAAAACCCTCAATCAGGGTAAATCCCCTTTTACCAGTTTCCGATGTCGTCTGGGGTATTTTCGGTTCGGTCCGGGCCAAGGGAATAAAGGAGAAAAGGCGTGGTGGAACGAAGGTCTTGGGGGTATTGATAGTAATAAGGTCCATTCCAGGGGTCGACCAATTCACCGTTGTGAAAGTCTTTCTCCTTAAAACGAAGGTATGGACCTTTCCACTTTGGGTCTTCATTTTTACTCATCAACAGATTGACCACAGTCCCGGCGGTACCGGAAGAGAGGGGATAGTCGCCAAAATCGGTTTCGTAAAGGGAAAGAGCTAATTCAATCGCGGAAATAGTAGCCGCTGTTTTTGTGGCAAGCCCCCGGGCCCTGGCTTTTTGAGCGGCCGGCAGTAATAGGGCGGCTAAAACAACGCTGATTGCCAGCACGACCAGGATTTCCATTAAAGAGAATCCCTTACGATGCATGGTATCAGCCGGACATACTCATCGCTAATTTAATCAGAGGCATAAAGAGGGCGACCACGATAAATCCCACGACCCCGCCCATGCCGACGATGAGGATTGGTTCAATCATAGAGGAGAGTGCTTCTACCGCCCGGTCAACCTCTTCTTCGTAAGAATCAGCCACTTTATCCAGCATCGTGTCCAGCGCGCCGGTCTCTTCTCCCACGGCCACCATATTGGTGAGCATCGGTGGAAAGACCTTGACTTTAATCATCGGGTTACTGACGCCGGCTCCTTCCCGGACCTCGTCGTGGACCTTAAGGACCGCGTCGCTGATTACCTTGTTAGCCACGGTATCGTGAACGATTTCAAAAGAGGTTAAAATAGGGACACCGCTGGTGATTAGAGTCGCCATCGTTCGGGCAAAACGGGCGACGATGGTTTTGTAGATGACCGGGCCAAAGAGCGGCGCTTTAATCTTGGACATATCTATATAATAGCGGGTTATGGAAATCCGGTAGAGTATCCGGTACGTAATCACCATAGCGACGATAATGAGGATGCCTAACCAGAGCCGGCTGGTGAGAAATTTACTCAAGAATATGAGAAATCGCGTCGCGGGCGGCAACTCTCCGGCTTCAAAGTCCGCGAAGATGGTGACAAAGACCGGCACGATTTTGAGCATGATAAAAGATACAATGCCGGTGGCGACCACGACGATGACCATCGGATAAGCCATGGCAGTCCTAATCTTCCCTCTCAGCCGGAGGTCTTTTTCCGCAAATTCTGCTAAGCGGTTTAAGACGGCATCTAAAGCACCGCTGGTCTCTCCCGCCCGTATCATCGCGATGTAGATTCGCGGAAAACTCTTGGGGTGTTTAGCCATTGCCTGGGAAAGCAGGGCACCCTGTTCCACGTCGTTAATCATGCCGTTTAACACCGTGGCCGGTGCTCCTTTTTGCTGTTCCCGGAGGGTACGAAGGGCGCGCAGGAGGGGAAGCCCGGCGGCTAAAAGGGTTGCCAGCTGCCTGGTAATCATAGCCAGAGCCTTGGTTTTAATAACCGGAGCGCCAAAGGAAAAGGATAGGCCCTTCTTTTTCGCTGCCCCTTCTACCTTCTGGACAATCCGGGACCTTTTTGCCTGAGCCTCTGAAATTTCGGAAAGGAAGATACCCCGTTCCTTTAAGGCCGCGATAGCCCCCTGGACTCCTTCCGCATCTACGGTGCCGCTGAGCGATTTTCCCGCTCCGTCAAATCCACTATATCTGAAGGTTGCCATATCTTCCTGCAAGGCTAAAGCCTTGCCCTACATGTTAAAAAATGTAGGGCAAACCTTTAGGTTTGCAAATAAATTCAGGCGTAGCCGTGAATCTCTCCACTTACTTCTTCTATGGAGGTGATACCCTCCAGAATCTTTTCCTGACCGTCATTAGCCATGGTTCTCATCCCTGATTCAATTGCTTTTTTCCGTATTTCCCCAACCGGCAGTCGGGCGATTACCATTGACCAGAGCTCTTCGTTAGGAATCAGAACTTCAAATATGGCTATTCTGTCTTTGTACCCTCCTTTGCACCGGGAACAGCCTAACGGTCGGAAGAAGGTTTTATCTTTTATTTTCTCCAGGTTGAAACCAACCTCAACCAGTTCTATTTCCGAGGGTTTATATTCCTGTTTACAGAAGGGACAGAGTTTACGTACTAACCGCTGGCCGATTACACCGATTATGGTAGAGGCGATCAGGAAGGGTTCTATATTCATATCTATTAACCTGGTAACGGCGCTGGGTGAATCATTGGTGTGAAGGGTAGAGACAACCAAGTGACCGGTTAAACTTGCCTGGATGGCGATTTCCGCGGTTTCAAAGTCCCGGATTTCTCCGACGAAGATGACGTCCGGGTCCTGACGCAGAATGGAGCGGAGACAGGAGGCAAAGGTTAACCCAATCTTCTCCTTAATCGCTACCTGGATGGCACCGGGCAAGAGGTATTCCACCGGGTCTTCGGTAGTGATTAACTTGATATCCGGTGCATTGACTTCTTTAAGCATGGCGTAAAGGGTAGTGGTCTTGCCGCAGCCGGTCGGACCGGTAGCCAGAATAATCCCTTGCGGAGTTTTGGCTAAATTCTCAATAATATTTTGGTCTGAGAGAGAAAGGCCAATATTTTTGAGCCGGAAGTCCATTCTGGTCCGGTCCAGAACCCGGACAGCCATACACTCTCCGTGCACGGTGGGGATGGTGGACATTCGTAAGTCTACGTCTTTGCCGACCGCTCTGAATTCTAAACGGCCGTCCTGGGGGAGTCGTCTTTCCGAAATGTCCATTCCCGACATTATTTTGAACCGGCAGAATAATCCGAAAGCCAATTCTTTTGGAGGATGAACCAAATCATACAGTTTGCCGTCCACCCGGTACCTTACCCGGAAATCGTTCTCAAACGGCTCCAAGTGGAGGTCGCTGGCGTTGTCTTTGCATACCTGCAGGATGATGAGATTGAAAAGGCTGGTAACCGGCGGTTGGCTCGCCAGTTCTTCCATCGTGGTGACATCGGCAACTTCACCACCAGTCAGCATGGTGGGTTTTGCATCTTCAATCTTGGCTTCCGAAAAGTAGTTGATGAGGTCGCCGATGGACATCGTTTCCTTGCCGTAATATTTTTCGATGGCGGTATCCAGGGCAACCGGGTCCGCCAGTACCGGTTTAATCTTCCGGCCGATGATAAACCGTGAATCCTCCTGGACAAACTGGTTTAAGACGTCGCTGACTGCAATCACAACCATATCGCTCTCTATCCCTACCGGAAGGACCTGATAGGTTTTGGCGATTGCGGCCGGGATGAGGCCGATTATCTCCGGCTGGAGTTCAGTTTTGGTAAGGTCAATCGATTCCGTTCCGCTCTGGATGGAAAGGACACGGCGCAGGGCCTTCTCGTCAATAAAATGAAGGTCAACCAGGGTTCGGCCCAGGAATTTACCGGTACGCTGTTGTTCTTCCAGCGCTACCCGCAACTGGTCGTCGGTAACCAGATTCATCTCCCGTAA
>CAZVUE010000025.1:3925-8961 GCA_964630335.1 uncultured bacterium
TTAAGCGGTTGTTTCCGTGTCACTCAGCTTCAGCCGTTTTTCTAATTGTTCCACGTCATAAGAACCGTCCAGCGATGTCTTTTTGTCTATTATACCCCGCTGGTAAGCCTCAAGTAAAGACTGGTCCATCGTTTTCATTCCGTACTTCATGCCGGTCTGGATTTCCGAGACGATTCGGTAGGTCTTCCTTTCCCGAATCAGGTTGGCGATAGCGGAAGTAGCGACCATTATTTCGTAGACCGCTATCCGGCCTTTTTTGTCTATCCGGGGCAGTAACTGCTGGGAAACGACCGCCAGGATGGAAACGGAGAGCATCACCCGAATCTGTTCCTGTTCTTCGATGGAGAATGATTCCACGATTCTATCAACGGTACGGGCCGCTCCGGTGGTATGGAGGGTAGCAAAGACTAAATGTCCGGTTTCTGCGGCCGTAATAGCCGCCCGAATCGTCTCGGTATCCCGCATTTCCCCCACTAAGAAGACGTCCGGGTCCTGGCGGAGCCCCCGGCGTAATCCTTCGGAAAAGTCCGGCAGGTCAACGCCTAATTCCCGCTGGGAAACAATCGATTTTTTGTGCTGGTGGTAATATTCAATCGGGTCCTCAATCGTGATGATATGCCGGTCCAGGTTTTCGTTGATGAAGTTGAGCATCGTTGCCAGGGTGGTTGTTTTACCGCTTCCGGTGGGACCGGTTACCAGGAAAAGTCCTCTCGGCCGGTCCAGAAGTTCAATTACTTTTGGCCCTAAGCCCAGATGTTCAAAGGTTAAGAACTTATAAGGAATGAGTCGCAGTGAAAGGGCTATTTCACCCTTCTGCCGGTAAGCCGCCACCCGGAAACGCGCTAAATCCTTGAAGGCAAATCCAAAATCAGTACTGCCGACTTTAGCCAATTCCTCCTGGTGTTCGTGAGAGGTAATCGCTTTCATATAGCCGGACGTATCCTCCGGGGTTAGCGGTACCTTATCCATGTCTATCAGTCTTCCGTGCAGGCGCATTACCGGTGGCCGGTGTGTGTGGATGTGTAAGTCGGATGCGTCTTCTTTAACGATTCTTTCTAATAATTCGTCCAGTGGTACCGCCATACTTCCTCCTACTCTAATGTAGTTGTGGAGATTACCTCATCGTAGGTCGTAAGACCCATTTTTACCTTACGTAGCCCGTCTTCGCCCATGGTTCGCATTCCGTGTGCTCTGGCGACAGTCCGAATTTTGCTGGAGGATTGCTTATGGAGAATTAACTGGCGTAATTCATCGTCCATAATAAAAATTTCAAAGATGCCTTTCCGACCGCGAAATCCGGCGCTACATTCCGGGCAACCGACCGGCCGGCAGAGCTTGACCTCTTCCCCGGGCTGAATCCTCAATAACTCTTTTTCTTTTGGGTTTGGTTCCTCTTCAACCTTGCAGGCCGGGCAGAGCATACGGACCAGACGCTGAGCCATTGCTCCCTGAAGGGAAGAAGAGACCAGAAAAGGTTCTACACCCAAGTCGATTAGACGCGTCGGTGCACTGGTTGCGTCGTTGGTGTGAAGGGTGGAGAAGACCAGGTGACCGGTCAGAGCAGCCCGGAGAGCCACGTCTGCGGTCTCAAAGTCGCGAATCTCTCCGACCAGAATTACGTCGGGCGCCTGACGCAGGAAACTGCGCAAAACATTGGAAAACTTCAGGTTAATGTCCGGTCTGATGTGGGTTTGATTGATTCCTTCAATCTGATATTCCACCGGCTCTTCCGCGGTCATAATCTTGCGGTCCGTAGTGTTGAGAGCCGAAAGGGAGGTATAGAGGGTGGTGGTTTTTCCGCTGCCGGTGGGTCCGGTCACCAGAACGATTCCTCCGGAATACCGGAGCAGTTCCTCCCACTTCTTCTGGTCGTCCTGGAGGAATCCCAATTGATTCATGCTGAGGAGCATGGTGGTTTTATCCAGGATTCTCATTACCAGGCTTTCGCCGTAAATCCCGGGCAGGGTACTGACCCGGAGGTCTATCGGCCGGCCGGCCACGTTGAGCATAATCCGGCCGTCCTGGGGCAGACGTTTTTCCGCCAGGTCCATACCTGCCATCAATTTAAGTCGGGCAATCAGAGGTCCCTGGAGGGTTTTCGGAGGATTAACCGCTTCGTGGAGGACGCCGTCAACCCGGTACCGGACCCGGAGTTTCTCTTCCAGAGGTTCCACGTGGATGTCGCTGCATCTTTTCCGGGCAGCATCGGCGATAATGGCACTGGCTAATTTGGCCACCGGTGCCTGAAGCGCTTCCTCTCCTTCTCCTATCAGGGAAAGGATTTCGGTCGTTTCGTCGCCAAGCTCACCGGTGTAGCCTTTGTCCAATTTTGAGAGCAGAGGGGTAAGGTCTTCCTTTTCGATGCTGTAAATGTTCTTCAGATAGTTTTCCAGACTCTCGGTGGTGGTGATTTCTAGGTTTATTGCCTTCAGCCCCAGAAGGGTTTGGAAATTGTTGACAACCAGAAAATTTAAAGGTTCGTCCGTGGCAAGGGTAACGGTATCGCCCTCTAATTTGATGGGCGCAACCCGGTGCTCCCGGGCAAAGTTGGCTGGGATTTTTTCCGTGAGGGTAATCGGGGGATTGGAGACAGAAAGGGGAGCAGGGAGAATGCCTAACTGGGGGAGCAGGGAAGAGAGGAATTCGTCACCCGAGATAAACCCCAATTCCTGGAAGACTCGTTTGATGGAACGGGGTTTAGACATCTGTTCGTTGACCGCCTGGTCTATCTGGGCTTTACTCAGAAAGCCGATATCTACCACCGTTTGAATGATTTTCTTAGCTGTAACCATACTCTTTTAATGTAGGGCAAGGCTTTAGCCTTGCAAAATACAATACTATTTAACGGCAAATCTTGATTTTTGTCAAGGTTTTTCCCTTTTAATAAGTCTACATCCGTTCCGGGCTGTGTACGTTGAGAAGGAAGAGACCTCTTTTTAAAATCTTTTCCAGTCCGGATACCAGGACCAGCCGGGCCTGGGTTAAATCCGGGTCAGGATTGATGATTCGGCAGCGCTGGTAATAGTGATGAAATCTCTGAACCAGAGACAGGAGATAGGCAAGAAGGATTTGGGGTTCCAGGGTTTCTACCGCAGCCAGTACCGCGGGCCCGAACTGGGTTAGGGATAGCATCATCTCCATCTCTTCCGGTTCCTTGAGCAGGTTTAGATTAGCCTTATCCGGCTCTAAAGAGATATCGGACTGCGCCCGACGGAGTGGGCTTCGTCCCACGCAGTCGGAAGAATGTTCGTTCTGGTACCGGAACAGACTGGCGATACGGGCCGCCGCATACTGAAGATAAAAGATGGGATTTTCCGGGGTTTCCTTTTTGGCTAATTGCAGGTCAAAGTCAAGATGGCTGTTGGCTTTTCTAGATAGGAAAAAGAATCTGACAACGTCCGGTGAGATCTCTTCTAAAACCAGAGATAACGGAAGAAACTCTCCGTAACGGGTTGACATGCGCACCTTCTCTTTTCCCCGGTAAAGGGTGGTCAACTGTACGATGATTATCCGTACCTTTTGCGCTGCTAAACCCAACGCGGTGATTCCTGCTTTCAGACGTCTGATATAGCCGTGGTGGTCCGGTCCCCAGAGGTTTATTAACAGGTCATAGCCTCTTTGGAATTTGAGCCGGTGATAAGCCAGGTCCGGTGTCAGATAAGTGTAAGAACCATCGCTTTTCTGCAGGACCCGGTCTTTGTCATCGCCCAGGAGAGAGGTTTTCAAAAACAGGGCGCCTTCGGCCTGATAGGAAACCCCTTTTTCCGCCAGCAGGGCGAGCGTTTCGGTGAGGAGACCTTTTTGAGCCAGTTCCCGCTGACTCTGGTAAGAGTCAAACTCTACGCCGAAAGACCTCAAGTCCTCTTTAATTCCGCTTAAAATTTCTTCCATCGCCACCTCACTGAAAAACCCATGCTCTTTTTCCTGCAGCCGGCTCCCCATTTCGGATACTAACCTTTGGGCAATCGGGACCAGATAATCTCCCTGGTAGCCGTCTTCCGGTATGGACATGTCCTCGCCCAGTATTTGATGACAACGTACCTGCAGGGATTTACCTAAGAGTTCAATCTGTCTTCCTTCGTCATTGAGATAATATTCTTTGGTCACCTGATATCCGCATTCCGTAAGGAGCCGGCCTAAGGCTTCCCCGAAGGCAGCCTGCCGTCCGTGGGCGATGGTCAAAGGCCCTGTCGGGTTGGCACTCACAAATTCTAACAGGATTTTTTGTCCCTTGCCCTTCTTTTCCACCGCCGGGCTTGCACTTTTAACCAGAGACTTCAGGTTTTCCGCCAGGACTTCCGGATGGAGAAAAAAATTAAGATAACCGGGCGGTACCGCAGACACTCTTTTTACCCCGGGAATCGGCGTACTTTCCAATGCCTGGCAGAATTTCTGGAGCAGTTCGGCACGGCTGATGTTAGCCGGAGTTTTGATTAAGGCGGGAGTGGAAATTTCGCCGTGAGCCCTGTTTTGGGGAATGGTAAAGTCGGCGGCACTTACCCGTAAAGAAGATTTTAAAATGCCCTGGTGGTAGAACCGCTCCCCGACATTCCGGACCGCGTCTGCCAATTCTTTGATAATGTCGGTCATAGAGAACCTATCGGATTTTTTGCAAGGCTAAAGCCTTGCCCTACGGAAACGGCTAAAGCCTTGCCCTACGGTTTCAAAATGTAGGGCAAACCTTTAGGTTTGCTATTTGAGGTCATCAAGAATCTTTTCAATCCGTTCGGCCTGGGCTAATTCTTGGTCCGGAACGAATTCCAACTCCGGCTGGTACCGTATCCGCAAGCCTTTGGCTAAGGCTCGTTTAAGAGCCGGTTTGTTTTCCGCCAGAATATTTTCTAAGTTTTTCTGTTCGGCTTCCTCTCCGATGAAGGCGAAGTAGACCTTTGCCATTCGTAAATTCGGTGTGATGGAGACCCGGGTAATTGTTATCTTCCAGGCATCCGGTTCGGTAATTTCTTTCTGGATGGCTTCGGCGATGATTCGGTGGATGGCGATTCCCACCCTCAGCGGTCGTCGTTTCATTTTATTTT
>CAZVUE010000025.1:9061-10364 GCA_964630335.1 uncultured bacterium
TGTCCGCTCCGGTTGTGGAGGAAAAACCGCCGTTTGACCCGGACCGGTACCGGAAGGTAATTGAGGATACCATTGCCGACTTCGGTCTCCTGGTCAAAGTGGTTGAGTGTACCCAGGGACCGACGGTGACGATGTTTGAACTGGAACTTTCCCCGGGTATTATGCCCCATCGGATTGTCAGTTTATCGGATAATTTAGCGATGGCTCTCCGGGCAACCAGTGTTCGTGTTGTGGCGCCTTTGCCGGGTAAATCCACCGTGGGCGTAGAAGTGCCCAACCCCAAGATGTCGGTGGTTTACCTCTCGGAAATTCTTGCTTCTTCGGAACTTGGCCAGTATCGTTCCAGGCTGATGCTGGCTTTCGGAAAAGATACCCTGGGCCGGCCCCTGTTGGCGGATTTGCGTAATATGCCCCACCTTCTCGTCGCTGGTGCCACCGGCAGCGGTAAAACCGTATGTCTTAACAGCCTGCTCACGTTTCTTCTTTTCCGGGACACCCCGGATGAGGTCCAGTTTTTGCTGATTGACCCCAAGATGGTGGAGATGACCCTTTACAATGATATTCCCCATCTTCTTCTGCCGGTTGTTACGGAGATGAAGAGTGCCATTGAATCATTAAAATGGCTGGTGGGTGAGATGGAAAGACGTTACCGCCTCTTTTCCCAGAACAACGTCCGCAGTATCGACGTTTATAACAGCCGGAACGTGGAACGGATTCCTTACATCGTGGTGGTCATTGATGAATTGGCGGATTTAATCACGGTTGCCCGGACCGAAGTGGAGGGAAGCATCATTCGTCTTTCCCAGCTGGCGCGGGCAGCCGGGATTCATTTAATTATCGCCACCCAGCGGCCCTCGGTGAACGTCATTACCGGAGTAATCAAAGCGAACTTCCCGGCCCGGATTGCCTTTCAGGTTGCTTCCAAGGTTGACAGCCGCACCATCCTTGATGCCAACGGCGCCGAGAAATTGTTAGGACGGGGGGATATGCTCTATCTTTCACCGGCCGGCCTTCATCCGGTTCGGGCCCAGTGCTGTTATCTTTCCGACGCGGAGATTGAAAAGGTCTGTCAGTTCTGGAAAAATCAAGGAAAGGGTCCCACCTACGATCTGGAGTTTATCCGGGAGAGCGGCGTAGAGGAGAGTACTGCCGGCGGTTCTGCGGACGACCCTCTTTTTGAAGAGGCGGTCAAGGTTGTGTTAAACCATCGGATTGCTTCTATTTCTTTCTTGCAGAGGCGGCTTAAGATTGGTTTTAACCGCGCCGCACGTCTGATTGAGGAGATGGAGGAGCAGGGTATCGT
>CAZVUE010000026.1:0-1121 GCA_964630335.1 uncultured bacterium
AGGGAGTTTAAGGTAAGGTGGCAGAAAGTTCAGGAAGAGGTGAAAAAGAGAGGACTGGACCTGCTCCTGGCCCACTCCAACGAAGCGGACTTCGCCAATGTCCGCTACCTCTCCGACTACTGGCCTATTTTTGAATCGGCCGGAGTGCTGGTACCGGTGGAAGGTGAACCAATACTGTTAATCGGGCCGGAGAGTGAAACCTTTGCCCGGGACCGCAGCAGAATTCCGAAGATTTACAAATTGGTGGAGTATCGGGAAAGCGCGGAACCAGACTATCCGGACATTAAGGTAGCCACCTTTGAAAGCATTTTTAAGGAGGTCCTGCCCGGGAAAAAGATAAAGAAAATCGGACTTTCCGGTTATCAGATATTTCCCCTGCCGATTTACGAAAGCCTGAAAAAGGCGGCTCCGGAAGCAGAGATAGTGAAGAACGACATCGTGGCTGACCTGCGGATAATCAAAAGTCCGGCGGAATTAGAGATGCTGAGGGAGAGTTTCCGCATCTCAGAAATAGCACTCAAAAATACGATTAAGCAGTTGAAGCCGGACATGACCGAACTGCAGGTGGTGGGTATCATTGAAAAGGAATTCTACACTCTTGGTGCAGAATATGAGGCACACCCCCAGTACGTCCTGGCCGGCAGGAGTTCCACCCACGCCATCGGCAGGCCGGGTTACCAGAAATTGGGCCAGAAGAATCTAATTCAGTTGGACGTGGGTGCCCGGGTGGCCGGTTATTCCGGTAGTGTGGGACGGCCGGTCTGCATCGGCAAGATGCCTTCAGGGATGCGCCGGTTAGTTCAGGTTGGTCTGGACATGCATCGGAAGACAATGGAGTGGATTAAGGCTGGTGTAATCGCCAAGGACGTGACCAGAAAGTTCTTTGAGTGTGCGGAAAAAATGGGGGTACGCCAGAACGTCCTTTACGGACCCTGCCATGGATTAGGCTTGATTGAAGTGGAGAGACCGTGGATGGAATCGCATTCAGACTATCCGCTTCAGGAAAATATGACCTTCCAGGTGGATACATTCCTCTATAACCAGGATTTTGGTCTGCGCTGGGAGAATGGAATCAGGGTGACGAAAGATGGCGTAGAAACATTTTCGGATATACTCCAGAA
>CAZVUE010000026.1:1221-10345 GCA_964630335.1 uncultured bacterium
GGTGGTTATCGGGATTGATGTGGAAACAGATGTGGGCAGTTGGACCCCCTATTATCAGGGAGTGGAGAAAGGAATCCCAACTCTTCTGGATATCTTTCAGAGACAGAAGGTAAAGGCGACCTTCTTCTTTACCGGGGATGTTGCGGACAAATTTCCGAAGAGTACCCGGCCGGTATTAAAGTCCGGACATGAGGTGGGCTGCCACACGCTCTACCACGAGACCGTGGGTGACGAACTGTTCCCGATTCCGGGAGTGAAACCGCTCCTGTCGGAAGAAATACCCTTAAGGCTAAAAAAAGCAACCGAATTAGTGGAGAAGGCGGCGGGCGTAAAACCAATATCTTTCCGGGCACCCAGGCTCTGGGGAAGTACTGCTATGGTAAATGCCCTGGAAAAGTTGGGTTATAAAGCAGATGCTTCCTACCCGCTCTATTTTTACCGGAAGAGGCTCTTTCCCTATCATCCCAGCCGGAAGAACTGGTTAGAAGAAGGTAAAAACAGGGTTTTGGAAATTCCAAACTTTGCCGACATCAGCCAGAAGAGTAATGACCCTTTTGGAAGGGACTTAGACCAGTGGCCCACCTTTAGGACAGAAGGGGCAAAAGTGCTGATGAGAAAAGTTAGGAATTTTGTGAATTATGTTACCCCCTCACCTAACCTCTCCCCTACCTTAATGGTAGGGAACCCGCCCCAAGGGAGAGGGAAAAAAAGAAAGGAACCGGTCATCTGCTTCTACTTCCATCCCTGGGAATTTGTTCCGATGGCTAAAAGGTTTCACTACGGGGAGGGAACGGTAATCCCGGATTACTTCTGCGTCAAAAACTGCGGTCCGAAAGCGGCTCAGGAATTAGAGCGATTGATAATCAGCCTCAAAAAAGAGTACTCCGCGCAATTCCTGACCGCTGAAGGGCTGGCGGACATTTGGTAAAACGCTGGATTCCTGCCTAAAACATGCAGGAATGACAAGACTTCTTTATTGGCGGTGGGAGGAGATAACCATGTCCCGGATTTTGGTGCAGATTTCGTGCTCCAGTAGTCGTTCCAGGGGAACAGGAAGAACCAGGGACCAGTTCTGGTCGCTGACCGTACCGGGGCGGTTTATCCGGTACTGATACTGGTCTTCTTTAAATAGCCCGGCCAGGTTAAGCCAGTCTATTATCAGATTAATACAAAATATAGACCGGGACCCCAAAACGAATTTTAAAGCGCAAAAAATGGTCTCCTCATCCGCGTTCTCTCTCATATCTGACACCCCCACCCTTACCCTCCCCCCCAATCTGACATTGGGGTCCCCGCCTTTCGGGGGAGGATTGAGGTGGGGGGTATTCATCATTGGAGACGTAAGGTATTTCCAGAAGATCTCTTTTTCCTGGAAAGTATTCTGGTACATTTCGATAAAATCCCAAAGGGAATCTTTGGGTTTACCCAGAATGGAAACCAGCGCCTCAACAGAGTTGGTCTCTTTAGACCAGCGTAACCGGCCGTGCCGGGAAAGGCTGAAGTCAAAAAGCCGGTTTTTTACCGCCGGATAGTCGATGCCCCGGTCTAAACATTTTCTGCGGAAAAAAGCCTCATCTACAGTGCCAGCCTCATTCTCCCACCAGCCAGACCAGTTTGCAGTATCATGGGTTGAAAGCATCGCAACCGAAATCAGCCGGTAATCGTCCGGGGCCAGAAATCCGTGAGTCCCATGCCAGTCTTTGGTCCAGCGCTGGATGTCAACACCAGGGATACCTAAATTCCGGAGCGTCTTCGGACAAACGGAAGGGATTACGCCCAAATCCTCTCCGCAGAGTAACATTTTAGTGCTATCCAACATAACCTCAAGTATCTTTCGGCCGTGTTCTTCCCATTCCCGTTGGTCGGGCGGGTCAAAAACTCCGTTGAGCCCTTCGTTCTCTATTGGCTCTTTGCAGGGAATACTCCAGATACGGAACAGCCCGACGATATGGTCTATGCGTACAATATCGTAAAAATGCTCCGCGTACCGGAGCCTCTCCTTGAGATAACGATAACCATCGGAAGAAATTCTCTCCCAGTTGTAGGTAGGTGTGCCGGGATTACCCCAACGTTGACCTTTGGCACAGAACATATCCGGAGGCGCACCAGCCGCAAAGCCTAATTTAAAGAATTCCGGACGTGCCCAGACATCAGCGCTATCCCTGGCAACCAGAATGGGCAGGTCGCCTTTAATTAAAACACCTTTCGATTTTGCATACTCCTTAACTTCTTTAAACTGTTTATACAGCAACCACTGTACCCAAATCTGAAACTCTATCTCTTCTTTGTGGTCATCATAAAAGGCTTTCAGGATTAGAGGGTCTCTGTTCTTATAGGGTTCGGACCATTCATACCACGCTCTTCCCTGGTGTTCATCTTTGAGAACCTTAAAGAGTCCAAATCCGTTAACCCAGTATGAATTTTCTTCCTTGAACTTCTCTAATCCCCCTTCTTCCCCCTTTGCAAAAGGGGGGTCCCCTTCCCGTTGAATCGGGAAAGGGGGATTGAGGGGGATTTCGGTATGATACATCTCCCGGAGAATTTCAGACTTGGCTGGCTTTATCCGGTAGTCAACTCTATCTCTGCCTGCAGGAAAAATCTCCCGGAGACGTCTGATTCTGGTTTGAACGGATTCTTTCTCTGAACCGGGGAGATTTTCTAAACGAAGGTAGGCAGGTTCTAAGGCAAAGGAACTTATCGTCTCGTAGGGACAGAAATGGTGTCCCATCTCATTCATCGGCAGAATCTGAATTATGGAATTCCCGGTCTTTCCACACCAGTCTACCAGTATTTTCAGGTCATCTAATTCGCCGATACCAAGGCTCTTTTCGGAATAGAGTGAAAACAAGGGAACCAGAACTCCACTCCTTCTTTGAGTGCCGGTTCGTAACCACTTCTCTTTTGAGGCGGTATTCAATAACTCCATTTAAGGGCGAAAAGCAAGGCTAAAGCCTTGCCCTACGCCAGCCCAATGCCAATGTAGGGCAAACCTTTAGGTTTGCATTATTATGCGAAGGTGAATTGTTTCTTCTGGAAGAGGTTCAGGCAGGCATCAACCACTATCGGTTCATAAAGAAGACCCCGATTCTTTGATATTTCCTTCAACGCCTGGTCAACACCCAGAGCGGGACGGTAAGGCCGGTGGGAGGACATCGCTTCCACCACATCCGCTACCGCCAGAATCTTTGCCTCCAGAAGTATCTGGCCGTCAGAAAGCCCCTGGGGATAACCGGAACCATTACATCTTTCGTGATGCTGAAAGATAAACTGGGCAATCGGCCAGGGGAATTTTATCACCTTGATAATGTCATAACCCATCTGGGAATGGCACTTAATGATAGCGAATTCAGCCTCGTTCAGTTTTCCGGGTTTAGCCAGAATCTCTGCGGGTACGTATATCTTTCCGATATCGTGGAGAATTCCAGCCACTCTGATACTCTTGACCTGGTCCGCGGAAAATTCCATCTCTTCGGCAATAGCACAGGCTAATTTTGCCACCCGGTGCTGATGCCCGGCGGTATAAGGATCCTTCTTCTCCGCCAAATAAGAGAGGGCAAAGACCGCCCCATCCAGAGTCTCCTGTAAATCATCCAGGGTTTTCTTCAGGGATTCCTCAGACTGAACCGCCTGAAGCATATGCCCGACCAAAAGTCCATAAAGCCGGACAATCTGGACGATATAGTCATCGGGTCGCCGGCCGGTCAGAAGAAAGTCCACACTTAGAACACCAAAGACACTGCCCTCCTTGCCTTCTAACGGTACTAAAATATGCCAGCCGGTTCCGTGAAGAGAAGCCCGGTCGTCCAGAAGCGGCTCCCTCTTTAACTCCACGCAGGACTTGCCGGTTAAAACCATTCCCATTCCTGAATCCTCGCTAACCGAAAGTAAGGAATTCCGCTCATCCCGGGTTTGACCTGCTTCATCAGTACCAAAAGTGCCTATAACCTTTAGCGGCGTATCCTGACACAACCAGATACCTAACCGGTCCAAATCCAATTTAGTCCGGCCTAATTCTACCGCACTACGGCAGAGATTATTACCGGTATTCTCCGTGGAAAGATAGGCGGCTACCTCTACCATCGAAACCAGACAGTCTTGGTGGCGCCGCTCAATATTCTCAACCCGCTTTCGCTCCGATTCGGATTTCTTCAGTTTCTCAGACTGCTGGCAAAGTGAACCCAAGTCTGAGTCTGGCTGTTCCCTCATCTTCCTTTTTTCACTCATATACAGTTATTTTACCATAAGATTGGGTTAAGACTTAATTTTTGACATGGCGGCACCATAAGCGGTCACAAACTGAGGGTTCTCCGGAACCTGGAAAGAGCACCCGGTAACCTTCTCCAGTCCATCCTTTAAAGCCCGGCTCATGGCGCCTCCACCACAGAAGACCAGGGTCTTATTCAGGTTGAACTGCCGCAACATATTGAAAATCCGGGTCGATATCGCTATAAATAAGCCGGCGGCGATGTCCTCCTTGGGAGTCGCACTGGCAAGCAGAGAGATAACCTCGCTTTCCGCAAAAACACTGCAGGTGGAGTTGATGGTTACAGGATTCTTTGACTTGAGCGCTAAGCGTGAGATGCCCTCAAAATCAGCCCCCAGAACTTCAGCCATAATCTCTAAAAACCGGCCCGTACCCGCCGCACACTTATCGTTCATCATAAAATCAATCACCTCACCAGCCTTATCCACTTCAATGACTTTGGTATCCTGACCGCCCACGTCCAGAATCGTACATTCCTGTCCTTCCGCCAGAAGGTAGGCTCCGGTTGCCGCGGCGGAGATTTCGGTAATTACCTGGTCGGCTTTGTTAAACAGACGTCTGCCGTACCCGGTCGAAACTATCCTTCCGACATCTGAAACGCTTATACCGGAAAGATCCAGCGCCTGTCCAAAAACCGCCTCTGCGGATTTTTGAACATCTGGGCCGGTCTTAACCAGAGCCTTTCCCAGAATTTTGCCACCATCCACCAGGACAGCCTTGGTGGCTACCGAACCGATGTCAATCCCTACCCTGACGGTAGGGGACCCGCCTGCCGCTACCATATAAGTATAATCCAAAAATCAAAGTGCAAAAATCAAAATTACAAACCAAAATTCAAAATTTTTAATTTTACATTGCCATTTTGCATTTTGATTTTTGACATTTGGATTTTTCTAGCCCAGCATTTCGATGAACGCTTCAATCCTGGTCTTCAACTGACCGATATCCTCCCTGCTCAAATCAGTCTTGATAAAGAGTACGGGGATACCCTCCTCTCTCAACGCATAACGAACGAAAGGCATCTGGATATCAAAAACAGAGCAGAGCCGGAGGTTATGGTATATCACACCGTCAATCTTATGTTCCTTTGTCAGGTCAATTATCCGGTCCAGAAATTTATCCAGGCTCAAAAAACAGGGACAGAGACTGGCGGATACGTACTTCAGAGTCAGCGCCCGGATAATTCCTTCATCGGTCTCCTCGTCTATAACCACCGGGTCGTACATCCTTCCGTAAGCAGAACAGAATGTATCCGCACAGATGTCACTGCCGGTTTCGGAAACCAACTCAAGCAGTTTCAGGTTGGGGAACAGGATTGGCGACCCGCTCAACAAAATCTTTTTACCCCGGAACGACACCCCACCCTCACCCTTACCCTCTCCCCTTGAGGGAGAGGATGAAAGGTGAGGGGAAAGATTCCCTATTGCTTCCTGATAGACTTCGTTCGCTTTCTCTGCCCAGACAGCCGGCTCAGTAAAGAATGAGGCGTAAGCCATTATAAAGTAATCGGCGGCACTGATGATACCCGTATTTTTAGCCCGAAAGTCGTAAATCCGGCGAAAAGACTCCGTCCTCTGATTGGTCAGAGTACAGGCGCGGAGCAGTTCCTTTCGCGGAACCGGAACGTTAAACCTTTCCTTCAAAAAATCAAGAAGACGGGTGTATTTCTCCACCCATACCTCAGAGTTTTCAAGATAATCGGTATTACGGGGCAGGTCTAAAAAATAGACTTCGGTAAAGGGAGCCAGGAGTTCCGCTAATTTGGTCTTGCCGTCACAGGTAGCCGGAACAACGACCAAATCAAGTCGTGAATAACAACCGCTGAAGAAAGAACCGCAGCAGGATTTTATCACCGGGCAGACCTCAGAAGTAATTACCTCTTCCCCTTTCCGGGAGAGAAAATAGTCCGCACTGCATAACCGCACTGGAACGGCGCCAATCGCTAAGAGCAGTTCTTCCGGAACCAGGTTACAGAAATAACCGACTATTGGCTTGTTCTCTTTACGAACCGGAAGACCCGGCGTTTTCGGAATAAGGTCATAAAAGGAGGCCGTTGACTTAAGTCTGGACTTAGCCTGTAACCTTTCTAATTCCGGTCCGTAACCCTGTAGACCGACAGGCTGAGAAGATATCACCCTCTTCAACACCTTCCGGTACTTCTCCTTAATAAAACTATTCTCCATACTTCTTGGTCATTCCCGCGTGTAGTAAGCGGGAATCCACTGGATTCCTGTTGAATACATACAGGAATGACAAAATTATTTCAAAATTCGGATTTAACTATCTCCTTTCCGAAAAAAGACATTGACAGACACTCTTTTTGCGGACAGACCTCAATACAGCGCAAACACAGGGTACATCCCTTTTGATTAAAAATTGCGTCTTTATCCAACTCGTACATCTCAGTAAGGCCCATCGGACAGGCATCGGTACAGGCAGCACATTTGTTGCACCTTATTGCTTTCTTCCTGAGTTCCACTCCGGCTCCGCGGTTGAACCAGGAATTGACCAGACCAACCGGACAGAGGTGACACCAGACCCGCCTGCCCCAGTAGAATGCGGCGATAAATACGCCCAGAATCATCCACGCCAGAATCGTGAAGCCGGCGGAGATAGCAGAAGAAAAATCCTTCCAGGAAGGTTTTATCAAACCAAAGACCGGGCAGATGAGCCGGGCCGGACAGGTCTGGCAGTACGGCAGGAACCAGTAACACTGGAACCGGGTAAACTTAGGTATTCCGATAAAAGCGGAGATAGAAAGTGAAACCGCCAGAATCCCGTAAGCCCCGCTCCGTAAGGAACGCCGCATCCGGTTAGAGAACCTTCTTACCGGAATATTCATCTTTCGCCTGAGAGAGGTTAAAAAATCCCCTACCGTACCGATGGGACAGACCCAACCGCACCACATCCGACCTAATAGAAAACAGAGTAACATAAAGAGAGCGATGTGCGGCAAAAGATATTTAATTGGTGTCCGCCAGGAGAGGTTTTCGTTGAAGAAATGGAGAATACAAGCCTTAAACATCCCGCCCTTGGGATTAAAACGGCAGATTAGACCGGGCGGGAAATTCTCTAAAACCGGAGTCTTACCGGAGGGCCAGAGGATACTACCCTGGCTAAACTGGGTGGTGGACATTCTCCCCTGGGGTGCTTTTAACTGGGGGAAGAGGCTCACCTCTTTTCCCGACTGGACAGCCTGGTTACCGGTAATTTCATGCCTGCCCCAGTACGTACCAGGCCGGGGTTTTAAGAGATATCCGCCGTAGACAATGAGTATCAGGCTGATTATCTGGACGATTCGTCTGGTTAAGGTTATCTTACGTTTATTCATAAAACAGTCATTTTATATGGTGCGACGGGAGCGCACTACCATCAAAATCAGGATAGCAACTATCGGCAGGATATACCAGTAGTACCGTACCCCAGGACTCCGGTCTACCCGAACGTTAATCTGACCTACATTGACGTCAAGTCTTTCGGTACTTTTAGGAACACCACCTACGGAAAAAGCGGCTGCGGGCAAGACCGCCAATTGGGCAAGCTTCTTTCTTCTCCTGACGTCAGCCCCGTAAAAAATTACATATTCCCGTTTCTGGCTGGAATTAGCGGAAAAGGTCAACTCGGCGCTGAGGATAGACCCATCAGGCCAGTGTTGTAAAACGCCTGTTTTACAGGGAATCTCCTCGCTCGGAACCAAAGACCTGACCAGAAGATTCTCTTCTGACTTAACCGTACCCGGCGGAAAAGCAACGTTACCGGTAAGATAAAAGTCTCCGGTAAAATCAGGATATTGAAATCCTATCTTGAGGAGGCTAAGGAACAAGAAAGACCTGACCAAACCACCGGTCACTGTTGTAACCGGAACCATCCGCAGACCAAAAACTCTTCTCTTCATAGCCGTTTGCCTTTGCCCGGTTAATTTTCAGGTACCATTTTTCTTTTGTGGTGGGAACCTGCACACTGAGGGCGGAAAAAGGAACCGCTACCTCTGCAGTCCAGGTACTTTTGTCTTTGGTTATCCGGTAGTTGGCGGAATAGGAAGACCAGGGAACAGCCTCTTTGTCGGAAAGAAACTTCCGGGCATAGGCATAACCGACCGGCGAAAAGGTGAACGAATAACAGGGGTATCCCGAATCTTTGGTGGATAACAAAATCTCAAGCCGGTCGTCTTTGGTCAATCTGTCCGTCTGTTCATCCGCCGCATAGAAGCATAAATACAAAGCCTTCCGGTCAAAGGTCAAAAGCCCGGTGGTCTGGTAGACTGCCTGACCGCCGTTAGTGGAAGAAAAGTTAGCCAGGACCGCACTTGTCTTCCAGCAATCGTCGCTGACTAAGCCATCAATCTTAGGCGGGTTCAGGGTTGGTTTCACCTCCAATAGACCACCCGCTACCGTTTTGGCATTGTTCTTCTCTATACCCGTTGAATCTACGGTAAAACTCTTCTCAACGAAAAGCCTCTTTTTGGTTGTACCGTCAACCAGTCGAAAATTGACCGTATAGTTACCGGTTTTAATACCCGGCTTCGGCGTCATAGTAATCTCAAAGTACTTCTTCTGGTCCTTCGGCACCGGCATCTTGTCCGGTACGACTACAAAGTCAAACGCCGGGCTGTCAGCGAGCAGGCTTATCTCCGCGATACCACGGTCCATATTATTCTGCAAAAAGACCTTAAAGGTTGCCCTGTCTTTGACCGTAATGTTGGGCATCTCCGGCTTGACAATCAGTTTATCCCTTTGCCGGAAGACATTATCACAAAGATGCCCGTAAGCCGCCGGACTAAACAAAAAAACAAAACCAACCAACACAAGGGGTTGCCGAATAATAAAGTTAACTATTTGCCAGAGGCGATTTTGGAGCGAG
>CAZVUE010000027.1:0-10284 GCA_964630335.1 uncultured bacterium
TTTACCAGCGGTAGTGGGCAAATGCCCGGTTGGCTTCTGCCATCCGGTGTACTTCGTCCCGGTGCTTAATCGTTTCGCCGGCTCCTTTGTAAGCCTCCATAAGTTCGCCGGCTAATTTTTCGGCCATCGGCTTGCCTTTTCGCTTCCGGACGATTTCCAACATCCACCGCATGGCTAATCTTAAGGAACGGGCTGAGGGAACTTCCACCGGGACCTGGTAGGTAGCACCGCCAATCCGCCGGCTCCGTACTTCAACCTTGGGCCGGGTGTTTTCGATGGCTTTGTTCAAAACAGCCAGGGGATCCTCTTTGCTCTGTTCTCCAACCATATCCATCGCATGGTAGAGAATCTCCTGGGCTACGCTTCTTTTGCCCCGCTCCATTATCAGGTTGATAAACCTGGTTACCGCCGTACTGTGGTACTTGGGGTCAGGCGGAAGTTCTCTTTTACTTGCCTGTTTCCTTCTTCCCATATTGGCTCCTTATGTAGGGCAAACCTTTAGCACACTACGCTAGACCACACTACGGTTCAGGTTTGCAAATAGGAAGCAAGGCTGAAGCCTTGCCCTACGTTACTGCTTTTTTTTCTTCCGTAGTCTGCTTTGGCATTTTGGCGCCGTAGCGGCTCCGGCTGCTTCTGCGTCCTTCCACTCCTAACGCGTCGTAGACACCACGCACTATGTGGTACCTTACGCCGGGCAGGTCTTTGATCCGGCCGCCCTGCACCATAACGATGGAGTGTTCCTGAAGGCTGTGTCCAACGCCGGGGATATAGGCGATGACCTCTTTGTGGTTGGACAGTCTTACCTTGGCAATCTTGCGCAGGGCGGAGTTGGGTTTTTTGGGTGTCATCGTCTTGACGTATAGACAGACCCCGCGTTGAAACGGGCTACCAGCCAGGGCTGGTGACTTCGATTTTCTTGCCTGGTGTTTGCGTGCTCCCCTAATCAGTTGGTTGACGGTTGGCATCCTCTTCTCCTTTCGCGGAATCGAACTCCACAAGTTCGGGTCCCTTTTCTTTTGGTTTCGGGAAGAAACCGGTTCCCGCCGGAATAAATTTTCCTAAGATGACATTTCCTTTGACGCCTAACAGCGGGTCTTCTTCACCCATCAAAGCCGCATCCGTAAGGACCCTGACGGTATCCTGGAAAGACGCCGCGGAGATGAAGCCTTCGCTGGAGAGGGCTACCCGGGTTATGCCCCGAACCAGCGGTACGACCGTCGCGGGTTCTCCGTCTTCTGCTTCTATCCGTTCATTCTCCCGTAATGCCCGGAACCGGCTCACCTCTTCTCCTTCAAGAAAGAAGGTATCACCCGGTTTTTCCACCCGGACCCGGGAGAACATCTGCCGGATAATAATTTCAATATGTTTGTCGTTTATGGTAACCCCTTCCAAACGATAGACCGACTGGACTTCGTTAAGGAGGTGTTCTTGAACCTTAGCCTCACCGCCGATTCTTAAAAGGTCGTCCAGCGCTATCGGACCCTCGGTCAGTTTTTCGCCAGCCACCACGTAGAAGCCGTCGGTCACCCGAAGGTGTTTATCTAAAGGAATGGTATAACTCTTCTCCTGTCCTGAAGCCAGGCTGGCTATTTTTACCACCCGTTGATTCTTTTCGTTAATTTCTTTAATTTCTGTTGAGATTTTGCCGTCAATTTCCGCCAGGATTGCCGGATGCCGGGGTTTGCGGGCTTCAAAAAGTTCGGCAATTCTGGGTAGACCACCGGTAATATCCTGAACCCGGCTGGCTAACCTGGGAATGCGTGCCAGAATATCGCCAGCCTGGATTTTCTGATTCTTGTCTATCATCAGATGGGCGTCAACCGGCAGGTAATGGGAATCAACCTTTCGGCCTTCGGAATCTTTGACCACCACCGAAGGTGCAATATCTTCTGTATGTCCTATGATAACCTTCATGGTGTGGCCAGAGGCTCCGTCAGTTTCTTCTTTGTAGGTAACTCCTGACTTTAAACCGTCAAAACTTACCATCCCGGTTTTTTCCGCCACGACGGGCAGCATATAGGGGTCCCGTTCCAGAAGAATGTCGGAACGTTTAATCTTTTCGCCCTCTTTGACGTGCAGGACATCGCCCACCTCTGCCGGATAGTGGTCCACTTCCCGGTTCCGTTCGTCCAGAAGGACCAGCGTTGCCCCGCGATTGAGGATTACCGACTTATCGGAGCGGTTGACCGCAGACCGCAGGTTCTGGAACTTAATCGTTCCTTCGCGTCGGGCGCGGACTTTGGTTTCTCCCACGATGCGGCTGGCGGTTCCGCCGATGTGGAAGGTCCGCAGGGTAAGTTGCGTGCCGGGTTCTCCAATCGACTGGGCCGCGACAACGCCTACCGATTCTCCGGAGTCCACCATCTTATGAGTGGCTAAGTTCCAGCCGTAACACTTCCGGCAAACACCCCGTTCTGCCTTACAGGTAAGGACGGACCGGATTCTAATCTTTTCTACGCCGATATCCTCAACACGTGCTGCGGCTGATTCGGTAATTACCTCATTGGCTTCCACAATTACTTCGTCGGTGACGATATCGGCAATTCTATCAACCGCCACCCGGCCAATGATGCGTTCCCGGAGAGGCACCATCAGGCGGTCGCCTTCCCAGACCGGCCCCACCAAGATACCGGTAGTGGTCTGACAGTCTTCCGTGGTAACGACCACGTCCTGGGCAACGTCGACTAAACGACGGGACAGGTAGCCGGAGTTTGAGGTTTTAAGCGCCGTATCCACCAGTCCTTTCCGTCCTCCGTGGGTGGAGATGAAGTATTCCAGAACCGTAAGGCCCTCGCGGAAGTTGGAGATGACCGGGGATTCAATAATTTCGCCGATTCCACCGGTAACCTTTTTAATGGGCCGGGTCATTAAGCCTCGCATCGCCATCAACTGGGTTACCTGTTGGCGGTTACCCCGGGCGCCGGACTGAACCATCAGATAGATGGGATTTATCTCAAACCGCTTTTCCAAGCCGTCCTTCAGCCGGCTGAAAAGGTCTTCACTCAGCTTCATGGTGCAGGAGGTCCAGGTATCAACTATTTTGTGATAACGTTCACCTTCGGTGATGATACCCCGTTCTTTGTCATGCTGGACCCTCTCTACTTCATGTGAGGCGGCGTTGACCAGTTCTATTTTATTCTCCGGGACAGGCAGGTCTTTGACGCTGATGGTCAGACTGGATTCGGTTACGATGGTAAAACCTAAATCCTTTGCCGCATCCAGGAACCGGGCGCACTCTTTAAATCCGTAACGGTGGTAAATTTCTTTAATGAGCCGGGCCAGAACCGCGGAATCGACCAGAATGTTATAGTATCCCATTCCAGCGGGTAAAAGTTCGTTAAAGATAATCCGGCCCGGTGTAGTTTCAATAATCCCTGAGCCTAGACGAACCCGAATCGGCTGATGGTAGTTAAGGTACCCACCGGTAAGTGCGGTCAGAACCTCGTTTGGCCCGTGGTAGACCTCTTTACTCGGGGTCAGGGTATTATTAATGAGGGTGAGATAATAACATCCCAAGAGCGCCTCCCGGGTAAGGTTGGTGATGGGTTTACCGCTGGCTGGTGAAAAGATGTGGGTGGCGGCGTTCAGGATTAAATGTGCTTCTGTCTGGGCTTGAATTGACAGGGGCACGTGGACTGCCATCTGGTCGCCGTCAAAGTCAGCATTGAAAGCGGTGCAGGCCAGCGGGTGCAGCCGGATGACGTTATCCTCAATCAGGCGCGGGAAGAAAGCCTGGATGCTGAGCCGGTGCAGGGTGGGCTGACGGTTGAGCAGGACCGGATGGTTTCGGGTAACGTCTTCCAGAATCTCCCAGACTTCCGGGTCATTCCGTTCCAGGGCACGTTTGGCACTGCTAATCGTATGGACATATTCCCGGCGCCGGAGTTCCCTTAAGATGAAAGGTGCAAAGAGTTCCAGCGCCATATGTTTGGGGAGACCGCATTCGTTAATCTTCAGTTCCGGACCGACCACGATGACCGCCCGGCCGGAATAGTCAACCCGTTTACCTAAAAGGTTCTGCCGGAACCGGCCTTGTTTTCCGCGCAGGGATTCAGCTAAGGATTTCAGGGGCCGTCCGTTCCGGCCCAGAACCACCACTCCATGCCGGCCGTTGTCAAACAGGGCATCCACCGCTTCCTGGAGCATCCGCTGTTCGTTCCGGATGATAATATCCGGCGCATGGAGTTTGAGGAGCCGTTTTAAACGGTTGTTCCGGTTGATAATCCGCTGGTACAGGTCGTTTAAATCTGAGGTGGCAAATCTGCCTCCTTCCAAGGGAAGAAGGGGTCTGAGGTCCGGCGGAATGACCGGGATGACATCGGTAATCATCCATTCCGGTCTGGTCTTGGTATGTAACAGCCCTTTTACAATTTTTAACTTTTTAACGATATGCCGGCGCTGGCCCTGATTGGCACCGGTCTTTTCTAATTTTTTTAAGAGCGAAGCCTGCTCCTTTTCTAAATCAATCTTCTGGAAGAGGTTTTTAATTGCCACCCCACCAATTTCGGCACGTAAATCCGGATATTTTGCCTTCGCCTCCCGGTAGTCTTTTTCGATAAGGTGGTCTTTCACTTTGTAGGGACTGTTTCCGGGCTCTAAAACCAAATAACGTTCATAATAGAGGACCAGTTCCAACTGGTTTTGGGACATATCCAGAAGAGTTCCCATCCAGTTGGAGATACTCTTAAATAGCCAGACGTAACTGACCGGCGTCATCAGGTTGATGTGGCCCATCCTGGTTCGCCGGACGTCTGAGGTGGTTACCTCCACGCCGCACCGGTCACAGACGATTCCCCGGTACTTCACCTTCTTATACTTTCCGCAGGCGCATTCCCAGTCCTTTACCGGTCCGAATATCTTTTCACAGAATAAGCCGTCCTTTTCCGCTTTAAAGGTACGGTAGTTAATCGTTTCCGGTTTTTTCACTTCACCGTAGGACCACTGCCGGATTATCTTCGGTGAAGACAGCCGGAGTGAGACGGTCTCCCTTGCCTGAAAATCACGAAGAACCTTAATATCAAAGCCCAAACCCTTAAGTTCGTTCATCAGGACGTTGAATGACTCCGGCGATTGATAATCATCAAAGTCCCGGTCCTTAACGATATTTTCGTATATTTTTTTGCGACCCACGATGTCATCACTTTTAACCGTCAATATCTCCTGGAGAGTCCGGCTGGCTCCGTAACCCTCTAACGCCCAGACTTCCATTTCTCCGAAGCGCTGACCGCCAAACTGGGCACGACCACCCAAAGGCTGCTGGGTGACCAGAGAGTAAGAACCGACGCTCCGGGCGTGAATCTTATCGTCAGCCAGGTGGTAGAGTTTCATCATATAGATATAACCGCAGGTGGAAGAATGCTGAAAGGGCTCACCGGTTATACCATCGTGAAGTTGAATCTTTCCATTGCCTGGCAGACCAGCCGAGATTAATAAGTCACTGATTTTATCCTCGGTAGCGCTGTTGAAAATTGGGGTGACCACGGAAATGCCCAGAGCCTTGGCTGCCCAGCCCAAATGGGTTTCCAGAATTTGTCCCACATTCATTCGCGAGGGAACACCTAAGGGGTTTAACACTATTTCTACCGGCCTGCCGTCCGGGAGGAAGGGCAAATCCTCTTCCGGAACGATTCGGGCGATTACTCCTTTATTTCCATGCCGGCCAGACATCTTGTCACCTACCGCAATCGGTTTTTTAACCGCAATCTGAATCACAATCTTGCGTACCACGTCTGAAGAACCCAATTCGTCACCTACCCTAATATGGTGGCGTTCTTTCTTGACTTCTTTATTAACCTCATCCACACGCTGGGTGAGCGTGGCTTGGACCTTTTTCAAAATTTCGCTCCTCCCGGGGGAGGAGGTCTTCAGGGAAAGGATAGTGGAAAGGTGTGCCTTAATCTTATTCTTCTGTTCCGGTAAAATTTCTCTCAGGCGAATGGCTGCCTGTTGAAGGAGACGGCCGATAGCCGCTTTCTTCTTATTTTCAACCTCCTTAATCCGTTCCTTTTGTTTAGATTCTGTTTCCGGAGATTGCTCTTTTTCCAGTATCCGTTCAAATTTACGGATGTTAACGACCGTTCCCGAAATGCCGGGGGGAACGTAAAGGGATGTGTTGTCTACTTCCTTAGCCTTCTCCCCAAAGATTACCCGTAATAGACGTTCCTCCGGGGTCAGTTCCGTTTCACTCTTCGGGGTGACCTTGCCAACCATGATATCGTTGGGTTTTACATAGGCACCAACCCGGATGATACCCTCCTCGTCTAAGTTAGCCAGGACGTCCTCAGATACGTTGGGAATGTCCCGGGTAATCTCCTCTATTCCCAATTCGGTTTCCCGGGCTTCCGCTTCAAACTCTTTGATGTGGATAGAGGTAAAGGCATCCTCTTTCACCAGCCGTTCGCTGATGACGATGGCATCTTCAAAATTATAACCGCGCCAGGGCATAAACGACACCAAAACATTGTGTCCCAAAGCCATTTCGCCGTTTTTGTCAACCGCCGGGCCATCGCTCAGGATATCACCTTTTTTTACCCGTTGGCCCTTCTTTACCAGTGGTCTCTGATGGAAGGTGGTATCCTGGTTAAGGTGCTGGAATTTGGTAAGATAATAGGTTTTTTCCGTCTCTAATTCCTCTGGTTTTACCTTGTCGCGGGCAGACACAATTTTTAAACTGTCGACATAAGTGATTACTCCATCCTCTTCCGCCTTGACCACTATTCCGGAATCACGCACCACCACCTGTTCCGTTCCGGTTCTAATCAGGGGTGCCTGGGGTCTTAGGAGCGGTAAAGCCTGACGTTGCATATTGGCGCCCATCAACGCCCGGTTGGCATCGTCATGTTCCAGGAAAGGAATCAACGCCGCCGAAGCACTTACCACCTGGCGGGCAGAGATATCCATTAACTGTACCTTTTCCCGGAGAATTATCGGATACTCGTCCTGGAGTCGGACCATAAGTTCCTTGCTCGCTATCCTTCCGTTTTCGTCCAAGTGGGTACCCGCGGGAGCGATGCAATATTTGTCTTCCTCGTCCGCCGAGAGGTAGACCACCTCATCGGTAACCTTACCATCCAACACTTTCCGGTACGGAGTGCGTAAGAACCCTAATTCGTCCACCTTGGCGTAGGTAGCCAGGGAGGTCAGGATACCGATGTTACCGCCTTCCGGCGTTTCAATCGGACAGATTCTACCGTAATGGGTATAGTGTACGTCCCGGACCTCAAAGCCGATGCGCTTGCGTTCAGAGAATACACCTTCTCCAATGGCGGTCAGACGTCTTTTGTGGGTCAATTCGGCTAAGAGGTTGGTCTGGTCCAGCAATTGGGAGTAAGGACTGCGCGCAAAGAAATCTTTGATGGCTGCCGAAAAGGTGCGGCTGTTGACAAGGTCCTGAGGGGTAACTTCATCACTTTTGGCTAAGTTGAGCCGGTCATGAATGAGTCGGGCAAGCCGGGTCAGCCCGATTTCAACCTGTTCGGCAACAAGTTCTCCCACCATTCTTATGCGTTTATTTCCTAAATGGTCAACGTCATCGGTCACCCCTTGATTTTCATATAATCCAAAGAGGTAGGCGATGGTTCCAACAATGTCCTCTTTTTCCAGAACCATCCCCCCGGAAGAACGGTTAAGTTTCTTATTTAACTGACTTCGGCCGGCTTCAGAAAGGTCGTAGTTCTCCGGGCTAAAGAAGAGATGATTAAAGAAGTCAGAAGCCTTCTTTTTGTTAACCGGGTCCCCGGGCCGGAACATGGAATAGAGTTCCAACAGGGCCTCTTCCTGACCGGCGAGGGACTTTTTTTGAAGGGTATTTTGCCAGATTTCGTAGCCGGCACTTTCCTGTCCTTTAGGAAAGAATATCCGGGTCAGTTCTTCCTTTAATTCGTACCCTAACGCGGTGAGAAGGATTGAAACCAGAATTTTCTTTCTGCCTAAGTAAGCGTAGAGGGTGTTTCCACCGTCACACCGGAATTCCAACCACATCCCGCGCCGGGATACGATCCGGGCAGAATATTCGCGGGGTGAACCCGGTTCTTCTTTAAAGTAAACGCCCGGAGAACGCTGGAGCCGGGCAATGACCACTCTTTCCACTCCGTTGATAATAAACGTACCCCGGTTGGTCATCAAGGGCATCTGCCCTAAGAAGACCTCATTTCCTTCTTTAGTCTCCCGCGCCTGAATCAGTTCTCCGGTCTCTTTGTGCTTACGGAGCAGCCGTAAAGAGATGCGGAGGGAGGAGCAATAGGTTAAGCCGGTAATCTTACACTCGGAGACCGAATAGTTGTTTGGTTCCAGAACATAGTAAGAGTAGTCTAACTGGAGGGTTTTCTTGGCGTTGGTTATCGGGAATATCTTTCGGAAGACCGATTCCAGGCCTTGATTCTTCCTTTCTAAGGGAGGTTCACTTTCCTGGAGAAACGCCTGGTACGAAACTAATTGCGAGCCAAGAAGGTCCGGAACTTCGAGCTCATCCAATTCCTTCTTGCCTACGTAAAGGGAGTCCGCTTTTTTCATATTTTGTAAGTAAACGCCGTTACTTCTCTTTTGTCATTCCCGAATGTTTAAATCGGGAATCCATTAGATTCCGGCTAAAAGCATGCCGGAACGACAAAACCCGTCGGATTCCCGCTTACTACACGCGGGAATAACACTTCGTGTTACTTTATTTCCACTTTTGCGCCAGCCGATTCCAACTTTTTCTTGATCTCTTCCGCTTCTTCTTTACTCGCGTTCTCCTTAACCGGCTTGGGTGCTCCCTCGACCAGGTCCTTGGACTCTTTGAGCCCCAAATTGGTGATGGTGCGCACCTCTTTGATTACCGGAATTTTGTTAGCACCAACCTCAGTCAGAATCACCGTAAAACTGGTTTTTTCTTCCGCTCCAGCCGGTGCGGTTCCTCCGGCCGCAGCCGGAACAGCACCCCCGGCGATTACCGGCATCGCGGCACTCACCCCGAACTTCTCCTCCAACGCTTTGGTCAGTTCAGCCAGTTCCAGGACCGAGAGGTTAGAAATCGCCGAAATCAGATCTTCTTTCCCTAACTTCACACTTTCTGCCATCTTTTACTCCTTTCATTTACAATTCACATTCCCGATACTTATTGAACCGCTTCCTTAACATTTACTCGTATTTTTGTCATTTCCTGTTTGCCTATCTTTATCAACTCGTTAAGAAATTCGTATAACTTTTCTGGATTGGTTTTGATTTCTTCAGAATAAGGGAATGATTCTATTTTCTGAATCAATACTTTTGCTTCTTCTGCTTTTGCTTTATCCTCTTTTGAGCAAGAATAACCCGTAAGGAGAAATAGTGTAGAAATAATAATACCCCATATCTTTATGTTTCTTTTCATTCCGGATACTCTTGTCCAGTTAGTGTTTTATAGGCTTGCTTAAGGTGTTTTAAGGTGAAGGAATCACTGGTTCTTTTTATGGCAGCAATGAGAGGTTCTACTGCTCTCTGGTCACCGATGGTGGCTAAAGCCTCTGCTGCATCTATTACTGTACTACTGTTTTGTAATAGTTCTATCAAGGCAGTGACCGCCTGGTCTCCGCCGATTTTACCCAGGGATGTTGCCGCGCTTCCTCTGATAATGTAATCATAATTTGGTTTGGTATGCTCTATTAAATACGGGATGGCTCTTGGGTCACCTAAGTCTCCTAAACACATAATTACGCCATGCCTGCTACCTTCATCAATCTCCTGAGAAAGTTCGGTAATGAGAACCTGAAATGCTCTTTCGTCTTTCAGTAAGACCAAGGCTCCACTCGCATTTTTTCTTACATAATCTGAACTATCGTTAACCAGGGAAATAAGGTAATCGCCGGCTCTTTTGTCTCCTAACCAGCCTAAGGCTCTGGCACAACTACCCCTGGCATCTTCTTCCGGGTCAGAGAGGTTATTGACCAGAACCTCAAAGACACCTTCACCACCGATATCAGCAAGGCTTGAGGCGGATTGGGCTCTTTTGTAAGGAGATGCTTTTTTGTTGTTTAAGAGATTTATTAACCTTTTAGTAGAAGCAGGACTTGGGGATTTTTGGAGAATCTGGGTGTAGATTTCTAAAAGCATTGTTTGTAGTTCTTTATTTTTAGTAGTTTGAGCCTTTTCCCAGATAGGGGATAAGGCGGGTCTCCCTATCTTCTCTAATTCACTAACTGATTGATAGAATTCTTCTGGTGACTTTGTCTGGCCCGGGGTTGAAAAGAACTTTTCCATCTTTTCAATAATCTCTTGAGATTTTTTTGTTGTTGCCAGGTTTTCTTGGTTAAAAGCAAAAGAGCA
>CAZVUE010000028.1:0-10041 GCA_964630335.1 uncultured bacterium
TTTTTGATGGGCAAATGGAGGATGTCAGTTTAACCAACAATACAAAATAAATCACCTCTCTCTTGACAACAAACTACGTCTGTAGTATGATATGCTCAAGATTAAGCTTCAGCCAGCAAAAAGAAAAAACAATGGCCAAAACAAAAGGTCTATCCGCAGCGGAACTTGAAGTAATGAAAGTCCTGTGGGAAAAGAAGGCTACCACCGTTAAAGAAGTACAACAGGAACTTTCCCACAAAAAAGCCTGGCGTTACACCACGGTATTGACCTTTATCGTAAGGTTGTACAACAAGGGATATCTCAAGAGAAAAAAAGAGGGAATGGTCTACATCTACAGCCCGACACTTCCGGAAAAGAAAACCAAGGGGAAGATGGTAGAGGATTTTGTTGACAGGGTATTTGACGGGAACCCCACCCCCCTGATGAACTACCTGAGCGAATCAAATAAACTAAAACCCTCTGAAGTTACAGCCCTGAAAAACCTGGTCGCCATTCTGAACAAGGAGGCAAAAAATGGTAGAGATACTGAACCTCTGGGCAGGTAGATGGTTGGAAGCAGTCTGGAAGGTATCCTGGCAGAGCGGAATCCTTATTGTAGTTATCTTCCTTATCACAAGGATATTCAGACAAAGGTTAACCCCTACCGTCCGACACCTCCTATGGACCCTGGTTATTGCAAAATTTTTCATCACCCCCTTCTTTGTTTCTGTACCGGTAACCATCCCGATCAAAACCAAGCCAGCCCCGGCACCAATTTTCCAGGAGATTATGCCCATCGCGCTCCCGGCGGAAACGCAGGCAATTTCTCAACCATCTCCGACAATAACAGAGGTCAAAACAGCACCTGTCCCGTTCCCGGAAACACCAAAACCCAAAGTTACCCTGCGCCTCTCCTTCCTCCTCTTCTCCCTATGGATATCCGGAGTAATAGTATTTCTTCTGGGGATAACGATACACTCCTTTAGACTCTGCCGACAGTTATCTTCAGCAGAACCTCTGGAAAACAAGGATATTCTGGAAATGGTAAACCACGGAGCGAAAGAACTGAAGATAAGACCTCCGAAGCTTAAGACCTCCGAAAAATTTGCCAGCCCCCTTGTCTGCGGAATCTTCCGTCCTGTCCTGATTATCCCCAGGCAAATACTGGCGAAGTTCCAGCCCAAAGAACTGGAACCCATCATACTCCACGAACTGGCCCACATTAAAAGAAGGGATATCCTTATCAACTGGCTTCAAATCCTGGCCCAAACCTTCTACTTCTTCAACCCCCTTATCTGGTATGTCAACCGACAGATAAGACTTGAAAGAGAACAGGCCTGTGATGACTGGGCACTGCAGACAAACAAGGGCGAAAGAAAAGACTACGCCGATGCCTTGCTGAACGTGATAGAACTCGGTTTTAAAAGCAAAAACTTTGCCCTAAGCATTATGGGCATTTCCGAACCCTTTACCTTAATGTCCAGGAGGCTAAAGATGATTATGGATACCGGAAGGAAGATAAGCACAAAGATTTCCCTAAAGGTGCTTCTTAGTCTGGTGGTAGTAGGGCTTGTGATAATGCCCGCTTACGCAATTACAAAAAAACCAGTAAAAGGAACCCTGCTGGCGCTGCAGGAAAATACTTCCGTCGGCAAAGATGTGGACAAAGAAGATTCTGCATTGGTACAAATGGAGGTACAAATGGATAAATCTTCAAGTATAGCGTTCACAGTAACCAGAGAATGGGAGGAATGTTTACTCACTGAAGTATGGGTTGTTCAGCCCGAAGAAAAAGAGCCAAAACATATCAAAACTTACCTCGGATTTGCAGATATTTCATTGCAGCCAAGAAATGGTGAACTTTTTGTTGAGAGCACCGGCATCATTAGAGCGCATTTTGGAAATAAACCCTACGGCGGTTCAGGAGCACCAATTGTAACAGAAAAATTTCTATTTCTAAAAGGCGACGGCTCGGAACGGACGATAACTTCTCCCTTCTCGTTCAACCTCCGAAATTTCGGACGTTCTCCGGACGGTAAAAGGATACTTTATAATTCTCCGAGTAATAAGGAAGATGCAATTGAATTGTGGGTAATGAAAGCCGACGGAAGTAACAAGAGAAAGTTGATTTCCGAATCCAGGGAATATTCGGCTCCTGAATTCGCCTGGGCTGATGCTATCTATGCATTGGTAAAAACTAAGAGTGCGTTTTGGAAGATTAATGTTGAAACCGGTTCAAGAGAAAAAATCTTTGATTTAACCGAGGAGAACGCAAAGTTGAACCAACAAGAAGAAAATGATTTACGGAAAGCGGCATCCTTAATTGCCGACGGAACAGGGTTTTACGTAAATGGTGAAGAGGCGAGAAGGAAAGGCGAGATTGCGGACGCTCGAAATTATTACGCCAAAGCGATTGAGAATTTTAATAAAATTGTCAAGGAATGCCCGGAAGCAAAAGTGTCCGTTCAAAACCTTTCTGATTGTGTTGAAAAATTTAGTAAATTAAAAGAAATGACTTCGGAAGAAAATGCAGAGGAAGTTTGTGAATACCATATGTATTTCATAATGGGTCTCCTGAAAATGTTTCTGCGGGAGAATGAAAGTAAATATCCCGACAGTTTAGCCGATTTGCTTAACTGGTCTTTGCAAAAAGAGTGGCAGATTAATGAGATAAAGCCCACCGATACGGAAAAAATTAAACTTATGTTCCATTGTATCGCGAAATCGGGGAGTAACATTAACTATAACTATACCAAAATACCTTTAGATGCTCCTGACGGAACCCCTGTAATTGTATGCGAACGTCATCCCGGGAAGATTGTTATGGTGGTTAAGGACAAGAGGGGATTCAAGGTTATAAAGAAGGATAAATAACGGCCGTAACATAAAACTTGCAAGCTGGGAGAGATGGATTCGAACCACCATAATCAGAACCAGAGTCTGAAGTCCTACCGTTAGACAACCTCCCAAAAAGATTCTAAGTCGCCGCGGGGGACAGTCCCCTACCTTACCCAATTTGATGTGTCCTTCACCGGTGGCTCTGGCGATTGCAGAAATACCGGTGAAAAAAGTATAATAAAAAGGTGGACAAAAAGCGAATTGTCCAGGCAGCCGGCGTGGTAAGTATCGCCACGGTAATAGTCCGCCTGGCTGGCCTTTTCCGGGAAATGGTCAGCGCCTACTTTTTTGGTACCACCTTGGTCTACGACGCCTTCCTCCTCGCCTTTATGATTCCCAACTTCTTCCGGGGAATATTGGCGGAGGGCGGTCTGAACAGCGCCTTCATCCCGGTCTTTGCCGATTACCTTACGCCGGAAAAGAAAAACGAGGCACAAAAAGTAATCAGTGACACGGTAGGTATCAGCCTCTTTCTAACCCTATCACTTTCAGTCCTATTCTTATTTTTTTCCAGCATTGCCATCTTTTTCCCTTTGAGTCACAAAGCCATCCTCACTCTTTCTTTCCTCCGTTTTACTATCTTTTACTTAGTCTTCGTCTCCCTCTCCGCGCTGGTAATGGGTATACTCAATTCTGTGGGACATTTTACCAGCCCGGCACTGGCACCGTTAGGACTCGACCTGTTCTGGGTCGCCAGCTTAGTATTCATTGCCCCTCTCATCGGAACCGGTTTGGTCGGAAGGACTTATGGTCTGATTATCGGTCTGCTCATCGGCGGAATATTCCAATTTCTCATTCCGGTACCGGCTCTCCGGCGTCGCGGCTTCTCCCTGAAGCCCTGCTTCAATTTCAAAAATCCGGCGCTCATTCAGATGGGAAAACTGCTCCTTCCGGTTATTATCGGCGTGGCGGTAGCGCCAATTAATATTTTGGTGGACTACTTTTTAGCCAGTACCATCGCACCCGGACTGGTCAGTTCCCTCTGGTATGCCACCCGTCTGATGCAATTACCCATCGGAGTCTTTGGTGTCACCATGGGTACGGTCGCCCTTCCTTCTCTTTCCCGCCTGGCAGTGGGTAAAAACTGGGCAGAGATGAAAAAGACACTCGGATTCTCTTTAAAACTAACTTTCCTGTTGGTCATTCCAGCCAGTTTCGCTTTGATCTTCTTCCGGGAACCGATTATCAGAACTCTGTTTCAACACGGCCTCTTTACCAGCCTTTCCACCCAGGCAACCAGTACCGCGCTCCTTTTTTACTCTCTTGGCCTCTTTGCCTACAGCGGCGGAATTGTTTTGACCCGTGCCTTTTACGCCCTGAAAGATACTAAAACTCCGGTTCAAATCGGTGTCTTGAGTATCGGTCTAAACCTGGTTTTAGACCTTATCCTTATGGTACCGTTGAAACAGGGTGGCATCGCTCTGGCTACTTCTCTGGTCGGACTGTGCAATTTCACCCTGCTCTTCTTTTTCTTGCGTCGGAAGATTGGCTTATTAGGAGGCAGAAATTTACTTCGCAGCGGCGTGGAATTTGTAATCTTTTCCGGTCTGGCAACGCTGGTTGCCTTTATCTATTTTCAGGCACTTGCTCCCTGCTTTGGTTCTCTCTGGGCATTACTTACCGCCTTTGCCTCCGGCAGCCTCTGCTACTTTGGAATCAACTACCTGCGCAGCGGGTTTACCCTCTCGTAACGCGCATAATTCTCAAGCGCGCTTGGAGGGGGTCGAACCCTCAGCCTTTGGCTTCGGAGGCCAACGCTCTATCCAATTGGGCTACAAGCGCTCTTTTATTATACCCCAGCGCTTCATTTTAATTCAAAACTTGTGTTATAATATCATATAGATTATGCAGATAGTCATATTTTTGGGGCTGTTAGTCATACTCTTCTTTTCGGTAATCTTCCATGAAGTGTGCCACGGCCTGGCTGCCTTGCGGAACGGTGACGAGACCGCAAAGATTATGGGTAGAATTACCTTTAACCCTCTACCGCACATAGACCCGGTCGGCACCATCATTCTACCACTTTTGCTCCTGCTGATTTCAAGGGTTTCCGGTGGACAACCATTTGTCCTGGGCTGGGCAAAACCGGTGCCGGTAAATTCTTATCGGTTCCATAATTACCGCCGGGGGATGCTGGAAGTGGGTGCAGCCGGACCTTTAGCCAACATCATTCTGGGTCTCTTCTTTGCCTTCCTCTTCCGGATGACTACCGGCACCAATCCTTCTGGAACTATTATCCTCCTTTATTACGGTATCTTCATTAACTTCCTCTTAGCATTCTTTAATCTGATTCCCATTCCACCACTGGACGGCTCCCGAATAGTAAGCAGCCTCCTTCCCTACGAAATGCAGCAACGCTATCACCAGATAGAAAGGTACGGAATCCTTATCATCTTTGGTTTACTCTTCTTCGGCGCTTTTGACCGGCTGCTCCCGCTTATTGAACGTTTGGTACAATTGGCAATCGGGACCTCCGTATTCCGTTAGAAAACGAATGGCGAGTAGATGAATAAGGAAAAGACTATGGAATTCAAGGAACTGGTCGGAATTTTTGAACTCTCGGGCTGGCAGGCTTTAGGAAAGATTCCTAATCCTTTAACCGGGAAGACCGAAGTGAATCTCGATGCAGTTAGAAACACCATTGACATCCTCCTGCTTCTGCGTGAAAAGTCTAAAAACAACCTCACGCCGGAGGAAGCACGGCTATTGTCTGGTACCATTGCCAACCTCCAGATCAATTATACCGCTGAGGTTGAAAAGACTAAGAGTGGTGTCAGCAGTGAAAAAGAGAACACTTCAGAAACAACTCCTTAGACTGCCCCCTTCACCCGGAGTCTATCTATTTCGCGATAAGGCCGGCCAAATCATTTATGTCGGCAAAGCCGCCAGCCTGCGCAACCGGGTACGGTCCTACTTTCAGAAAATCCCTGCCTCAAGCATGCAGGGACAGGCCCATGACCCAAAAATCGCCTTTCTGGTAGATGAAACAGCGGATATTGAGTGTTTTGTCGCCGGCAGCGAAGCGGAAGCCTTCTTCCTGGAAAGCAGGTTCATCAAAGCCTATCAACCTCGCTACAATGTTGAACAACGAGACGACAAAACCTTCCCTTTTATCCGGATTACCAAAGAACCTTTTCCCAGAATAACAATCGTCCGCGGTCAGAAAGAAAAAGATGCCTATTACCTTGGTCCATTCACCCAGGTCTGGGCACTTCGCCGGGCGGTCCGAAGACTGCGGAGAATCTTTCCCTTAGCCGGCTGCCAGCGCAAGATTGACGTGAATAAGCCCGGACGTCCGTGCCTTGATTACCGGCTGAAACGGTGCCTGGCTCCCTGTACCGGAAAAATTTCCCAGGAGGATTATAACCGTGTTGCCCGAGGGATGCTGGCTTTCTTCCAGGGTAAGGATGCCTTTATCATCAATGAACTTCGCACCACCATGAAAAAGGCTGCTTCAGAATTAGATTTTGAAAAAGCAGCGTTGCTCCGGGATGAAATTAAGGTTCTCCAAAGGGTCCAACAACACCCCAAGGCGCTCGGTAAAGAAACCCCAACACAGAAGACCGTGCTTAATCTTAAAAAGCAATTGGGTCTTGCAAAAGAACCGGTAAGTATTGAGGCTTATGACATCTCAAACTTATTCGGAGGGGAAGCGGTGGGAAGTATGGTAACGTTTCTGGCTGGCGAACCCTACCAAAAAGGTTATCGCCGGTTCCGGATAAAAGAAGTGTTGGGAATTGATGACTGCGGAATGCTGGTTGAGGTCTTAAGAAGGCGCCTGACGGAAAAAGATTGGTCCTTACCTGACCTTATTCTGGTCGACGGCGGTCGGGGTCAGGTAGAGACCGCCTACCGTACGCTAACCTTTGCTGGTACCAAAATTCCTGTGGTTGGACTGGCAAAAGAAGAGGAACAATTCTTTGTACCGGGTAATCCTAACCCTTTACCCATTCCACCCAACTCTCCAGAAGGTCTGTACTTGCGCCGGGTAAGGGATGAGGCACACCGCTTTGCGATATCCTACCATCGGAAACTACGAAACCGCAAGACCGTTACTTCTTCCCTTGATTCTGTCCCGGGCATCGGACCAAAACGGAAAGAGGTCCTCTGGCGCCTTTTCCCTTCCCTGGAAGCAATCAAATCCGCCCCTTTGGAAAAATTAGTGAAATTAGGTATTCCCAGGCGGATTGCTGAAAAACTAATCAAGCCCAACCCAGAATAAATTGGTAAAGACAAGGACCGATGGACCAGCTGTATCCCCCTTCCAAAACCGCAAAAGAGGGAACTGAAAGTTCCTTAATCGTCAATCCAATCTTCCGGTAGGAATCTTCTTCCAGGAGCAACTGCCCTAAAGGGTCATCCTTATAGGTGTCAAACCCTAACGAAATCCCCAAAATCTCCGGCTTAAATTCAGATATCTTTTCTAAACCGGTTACTAAAGCGGCAAGATATCTCTTTTCGTCACTGAACGGTGGTAAGGGATAGTTTAAACAGTTCCTTTCTGAACGTAAGCCGGTACCGGGGTATAGGGGACTCTGGTGCAGGGAAACAAAGAGAACCCGTTCTTCACCCAGAAATATATCCTGGGTACCATTGCCGTGGTGGCAGTCTAAATCTAAAATTGCCGTCCTCTTTACTCTTTCTAAAGATTTCTTCATTGCGATGGCAATATTGTTAAAATAACAAAACCCTCCCAGAATATTTCTGGTGGCATGGTGCCCGGGCGGTCTCATCAATGACAGAACCTTTTTCCCCTTTCCTAAAGATAGTTCCTGAGCCTTGATAGCTGCGCCGGCGGAGAGACAGGCGTACCTAAAAATATCCGGAACGTTCGGAGTATCCGGGTCGGAAAAGTCCCCGGTTTTAATTTTATCCAACAGGCTTCTGGAATGGGCCTGCAAAATATCCTCTTCCGAAGCTGGTGTGGCTGGGATGAACCTGAACTCCTTTTCCTGAAGATATTCATAAGCGCGCCTTACCCGATTAGGCCTCTCCGGATGGCCCGGCACCTTATAATTTAAACACTCCCGGGAAAAAATTATCTCCATTTTACCCTTCAAATTATATTGTCTCCGGTATCTCAGTGTCAATCGCAGAAATATAAAAAGGGGTTGAGTAAAAATGTACGAACATGGTATCATTTAAGGCAAAGGAGGAATGATGAAAAGATTATGGATTTGGGGATTAATTTTTTTGTTCGCAAGTAGTTTTCTCTCCGCGGGGGAGATGGAGAGAAAAGACGTAAGCCTCACGGTGTACAACCAAAATTTCGCTTTGGTACGGGACGTACGCCTTCTGGAACTAAAAGAAGGAATAAACACGGTGCGGTTTGGTGACATCGCTTCTCAAATTGACGCTACCAGCGTCCATTTTAACTCTCTGACCGACCCGGCGGGCTGTTCCATTTTAGAACAGAATTTTGAATATGACCTGGTAAGTGCGGATAAACTTCTCCAAAAGTACATTGATAAGGAAATCCGGGTGGTAACCAAAGATAACAACCTTTATGAGGGTTTCCTTTCCAGTTATGACGGTCAACAACTGGTTCTGGCAAAAACTCCGGACAAAGGACCCTTGTTCATCGTTAACCGGGAAAACGTAAGAAACATTGAGTTTCCCCAGTTACCGGAAGGCTTGATTACCAAACCGACCCTGGTCTGGTCTATATTCAACGAAAAATCCAGGCAACACCAGGTAGAGCTAAGTTATCTGACCAATGGAATGAACTGGGCTGCAGATTACGTCGCTAGCGTATCCAAGGACGAAAAAAGTATCTCATTAAACGGGTGGGTAACCATCAACAATAATTCCGGCACCGGTTACGAAAATGCCAACCTGAAGTTGATTGCGGGAGACGTCCATCGGGTCACGGAACAACCTAAGTACCGCAGAGAAGAGATGATGCTCCAAACAAAGGGTATGGGTACACCACCTCAGTTTGAAGAAAAGGCCTTCTTTGAGTACCACCTTTATACTTTACAGAGGAGAACCGACCTGAAGAATAATCAGACCAAACAGATAACGCTCTTTACCGCACCCCAGGTCCCGGTAGAAAAGGTCTATAACTATGACGGTGCGTTATACCGGTGGTATTATTATGACCAGTGGCAAAAACAGCCCTGCAATAAAAAGGTGGCGGTAAATTTAGAGTTTAAAAACAGCGAAAAGAATGGCTTAGGAATTCCCTTGCCCAAGGGAAAGGTAAGGGTTTATAAGGCGGATACAGACGACACGCTCCAGTTTATCGGTGAAGACCGGATAGACCACACACCTAAAGACGAAAAATTAACCCTCTTTTTGGGCAACGCTTTTGACATCGTGGGAGAAAGGAAGGTCACCGACCACAAAATGATTACGAGCAATATCTACCGCGATTCTTATGAAATCACCTTGCGAAACCATAAAAAAGAGGCGGTTACCATCAACGTCATTGAACACCAGTGGGCTGACTGGAAAATTTTAGAGTCCAGCCATAAATATCAGAAAAAAGACGCCTCTACCGTAGAGTTCAATATCTTGGTACCAAAAGACGGTGAAGTCAAATTAGACTATACCACAGAATATAAATTCTAACGAATAACGCGGTAAGTTAGTTTACATCAATAACCGTAGGGGCTTGATTTATCAAGCCCGCGGGGCGGATGAATCCGCCCCCTACAGTAAAAATTACCTGGAGGTGAGTATGGAAAAGAAGGGTCTGATAGACAAAGCGCTGGAATTGGGTTTGGGAATTGCCGCCTACAGTGAAGAAAAATTAGCGGAATTCCTCAAAGAGGTAACCGCAAAGGGAGAGACCAAACGTGAGGACGTGGCAAAGTTCAAGGAAGAGTTCCTCAAGAAAGGGGCTACTTTCCGGAAAGAGTTTGCCGAGAGGATAAAGAAGGAAGTGGAGTACGTCATTAAAAAGATGAACCTGGCGACCAGCCAGGATTTGGAAGAATTAAAAAAACGGATAGAATCCCTGGAAGAAAAGGAATAACCAGTAAAACCAACATATGTCATTCTGAGTGCAACGAAGAATCTCTCTTTCAGATCCTTCGCTACCGCTCAGGATGACAATCTACTGCATGTTACCCCTACGGAATTTGGGCCGGGTACGACAGGTATTAACCGTAGTTACCCGTCACGGCCTGGGTTACCTGACCGACCGGATACTCTCAGAAC
>CAZVUE010000029.1:0-5219 GCA_964630335.1 uncultured bacterium
AGCATGCGGGAATGACATTTCATTTACGTGCCTAAACGCCAGGAGGAAAGGTATTCTACCTGGGAAGGGGTAAGGGTGTCAATCTCTATGCCAGAAGCGGCTAACTTCAAACGGGCTACCTCCCGGTCAATTTCTTCCGGTACGTTATAGAGGCCCGGCGAAAGGGTCTTACCTTTCTGAACCAGATATTCCGCGGAAAGAGCCTGGTTGGCAAAACTCATATCCATCACCGAAGAGGGATGGCCTTCAGCCGCCGCTAAATTGAGTAATCGTCCCTGGGCTAAAAGGTAAAGACGCCGTCCATCCTTGATCTGAAATTCTTCTAAGTTATCTCTCAACTGACGCCGGGATGTACTCATCTTCTCTAAAGCGGGGATGTCAATCTCCACGTCAAAATGTCCGCTGTTAGCCAGAATGGCGCCATCCTTCATTATCTTAAAATGCTCTTCCCTGAAGATTGCCCGGTTGCCGGTGGCGGTGATAAAAACATCCCCAATCCTGGCTGCCTCCGTTGCCTTCATCACCAGAAAACCATCCATAAACGCTTCCAGAGCCCTCAAGGGGTCAACTTCAGTTACGATTACAACCGAACCCATACCTCTGGCGCGGGTGGCGATTCCGCGACTGCACCAGCCGTAACCAGCCACCACCACCTTTTTACCGGCCAAGAGAAGATTGGTGGCTCGCAACAATCCGTCAATCGTTGATTGACCGGTTCCGTAGCGGTTATCAAAAAGATGTTTGGTCAGCGCTTCATTTACCGCGATGATGGGAAAACGAATCTTGCCCTCTTTCTCTAAATTCCGGAAACGGATGACTCCGGTGGTTGTCTCTTCGGTCCCTCCTAAAATATTCTTGCAAAACTCATCTTCTTTCTGATGAGCGTTGCTAATCAAATCCGCACCGTCATCCAGCAATACTTGGGGCCTTTGCTCCAGGACCGCGGTGAGATGGCGATAATAAGCGTCCCGGTCTTCACCGCGAAACGCAAAGACGGAAATGCCGTATTCTTTTACCAGAGCGGCTGCGACACTATCGTTGGTACTCAAAGGATTGGAAGCACAAAGATAGACCTGGGCCCCGCCCGCCTGTAGCGTGAGGGCTAAGTTTGCGGTTTCGGAAGTCACGTGCAGACATCCTCCGATGCGATACCCTTGCAATGATTTTGACTGGCTGAAACGTTGCCGAATCGAAAGAAGTACCGGCATCTCCCGGCCTGCCCACTCAATACGGGTTACTCCTTCTGATGATAATTTTAAATCCTTTACTTCGGCTGGAACCATTGGTTTTTTTATTTTAACACAAAGGGGAAGCACTTGACAAATCGTAGGAATTTATGTTCTACTATTATGGAACAACAGAAAAAATACGTCTCTTGTAGGAAGGGGGGTGGTGAACAGAATGGCAAGCAAGAAGAAGGCTAAGAAACCAGCTAAGAAAGCGAAGAAGAAAAAGGGCTGCTGCAAATAAGTAGGCAATGCTCGTAGAGAAAACGGGAGATATCCTCTTTAGTTTTGGCAGAAAGGTCATGGACCTCACCCTGGCGCGAAAGAAGAAACGAGGAGTGTCTCCCTTTTTCTTTTCCAAAGAAAGACGGATTGTTGACCAGAATAAAGTCAAGGTTCTTCTCCCGCAATTTTTTCCTCCCCGCTTCAATCAAGCCTCTTGTTTCCAGAGCACAACCAATCAAAATCTGGTCCGGCTTTTTTATCTTTCCGCAAGTTCTTAAGATATCCGGATTGGGAAAAAGGGTTAAACTGAATTTTTCTTTCCGTTTAATCTTATCCACCCGAAACCGCGGCCGCCAGTCACTAACCGCCGCGGTCATAAAAAGCACGTTAATCCCGGGGAAAATTTTCCGCGTCTCTTCTGCCATCTGTACCGCACTCTCCACCTTGATAAGACTTACGCCGTCCGGAACCGGTAAATTGGTAGGACCGCTGACCAATATGACTTCGGCACCACGACGCACTCCTTCTGCGGCTAAAAGATATCCTAAACGTCCGGTGGCCGGGTTACTTATAAAACGGACCGGATCAAGCCATTCGCGGGTGGGACCGGCGGTGACCAAAACCCTCATTGTTCTTTTTTGTTCCGGATATAAGCTGGTAATTCGGCTTCGGAAAGACCTTGTTCAAAAAGCGAAGGACCTACTTTGTCTTCCCCGGTCGCTTCTCTATCTTTCTTGCGGGACTTGGGTTCCTTCTCTTTGGATTCTCCTCTGGTCAGGGTTGCTTTCTCCAAACCGGTTGCGATCACGGTAACCTTAAGGTCATCTTCCAGCCTGGAATCAATTACGGTTCCGCAAAAACTCTTCACCTGGGGAGTAAGCGCCTGATGAATATAATAGACAACTTTTCTGACTTCAAAAACACCTAAATTTTCCCCCCCGGCAATACTGACCAGAATGTTACGTGCGGTAACCAGTTCTTCGCGCTTCAAGAACGGGTTACTGATAGCCAGACGTGATGCTTCCTCGGAACGATTGGCACCTCTGGCAGATCCGGTGCCCATCAAGCCTTCACCACCATCTTCAACAATGGTGCGCAAATCCGCAAAGTCCAGATTCATCAATCCTGGTTGCGTAATTAAATCAGAAATCGCGGCCACTCCTTGATAAAGAATTTCATTAACCAAAGCGAAGGCTTCTTTTAAGGAAGTATCCGGTGGTACCACATCAAAAATTTTTTCGTTGGGAACCGTAATTAATGTGTCTAACTGCTTGCGGATCTCCGGAAGTCCATCTTGGGCGATTTCCATTCTTTGGCTCCCCTCAAAAACAAAAGGGAAGGTAACAAAACCGAGCACGATGGCTCCGTTATCCTTGGCGATTTTAGCCACGACCGGACCAGCACCGGTACCGGTGCCACCACCCAGACCCAAAGTTAAAAAGACGACGTTGGCACCTTTCAACAATTCAGCAATCTGTGCCCGGTCCTCATTGGCGGCAAACTTACCCATCTCGGGGTTGGCTCCGGTGCCCAGACCTTCGGTGAGTCTGCGTCCAATCTGAAGTTTAATCGCCGCGGTGTTGGCTGCCAGAGCCTGACTATCGGTATTGATGGCAATCAGGTCAACTCCCGACAAACGAGGAACCATTTCGCTCACCGCATTCCCACCGGCGCCACCAACACCTACCACTTTAATCTTAACCCCAAACATACTGCTCTCATCCGGCTTAATCTTAAGCATAGTCGTCTCACCCTGAATGTCATTCCCGCGTGTAGTAAGCGGGAATCCACTGGATTCCTGTTTAATACTTACAGGAATGACTCTTTATGCGCAGGCTAAAGCCTGCGCGGGTCCCCTTCCCTTAGGATAGGGAAGGGCTACCAATTTGTCTCTGCTACCCCTTTAAAAAAGGTCCTCCCAGATACGGCGTACCTTAACCACTGCCCGACGCAGTCCTGTCCCACGACTGGAAACAGGCGTGTAATCCGGGGTCTTCGTCCAAGAGGCTTTAATTACCCCCAAAACTGCGTTGTAGGCCGGGTCTTTCCAGACCTTCTCCCAACTATGAAATTGAAAAGCGGTCCCTATTCTAACCGGCATCTCTAATTCCTCTGAAAGAAACTCCGGTAAACCGGAAAGTAAAGCTCCACCCCCGCCCAGGACCACACCGGCGGTAAGAAAGGGCTTATATTTTTTCAGGGTAGTCTGAAACGGGAACAAAACGTCTTTCATTTCCGCCGCAATAATCTCGGCAACTTCACGACGGTTGGCAATCTGTTTCATTTCGCCCTGAATATTAGAAAGCGAAAACTCCTGAGGCTCCACGTCCAGAAGGCAGGAGCCGTATTCCTTCTTAATCCGTTCCGCTTCCGCGGTACTTGCCTTCAAACAGTAACTGAGCGCAAAAGTAAGCCGGTCGCTGCCCCGCGCCACAACCTCCACTTCCCGTAAAAAGGGCTGAAATATCGTTAAGGTGACCGCGCTCCGGCCAAAGTCAAGGTAAGCCACCCCGGACTCCATCTCTTCTGAAGTAACAACCGCCTCCGCCGCTACAAACGGCGCGAAGGAAACCGAAGCAACTTCTAATCCTAAATCCTGTAAACAACGCCGTAAATTCTTCAGGCCGCTGGCAACCGCAGTCACCAAAAAAAGGTTTACTCCTAAATGCTGTCCAAACATCCGCAAGGGATTGCTTATCTGGTGCCGGTCATCCAAAAAATATTCCTGCACGATGATATGGACAATCTCATAGTCAGGAGTAGTAGAAGGCAGAGCCTTCTTAATCACCATCTGACGGTCATTCTCATCCACTCCGCCCTGGCGGTTCCGGATGTCAGCCTCACCCTGGCGTTTCATCACCCGGAAGTAGTCGCCAAAGAAACTTAAATCCACCTGGCGGATTGATTTCCCGGATAAAGATTCTGCTTCGACTACCGCCTTCTCCACGGTGGCGCTCAATTCGGGAATGCTGGTTATCGCACCAAACCTTAAGCCAGCGGTAGGAACAGAAGCCACGCCCAGAACTTCAAAATCAGTCCCTTCCGGAGCGGCTACTACAACTGCGGTCTTATCAGAACCGATATCAACCCCTACCAGATAATTATCGGTTGTCGCCATAGATAAAATTATTCCGGTAAAAAGACCGGGTTTCCAAACCGGAGGTCAAGATATTTATATCTTACACCCTTTTGCCTAAAGTCTGCAAGAATATGGTAAAAGAGGAACAACTTGTTATTGAGTTCCTCCCTGGGCAAAAAGACCGTTTCGCCGGAAAAGAGTGTAAGCGTAAAGAAAGCGGGCGCAGAACAAACACTCTGGAGCGGAGCAAAAGAGATGGTATAATCAGAGATATTTGCCACCACCGGAATGACTTCCCGCATCTCCTCCGGAGTTACTCCTCTAACCTCCAGCACCGGTAACGCCAAACCTTCCGGCTCCGGAAGCACAACGCCGTCCTTCCCTACCACCACCCTCCCTCCTTCCAACGAAAGGTAAGCAAACGGGAGCCGCCTTTCCACCGATACATAAAGTGCCCCGGGATAGAGGCGCCGGATAGTAAACGCTCTGATTCTGGGGTCCTCTCTTATTTTGCTCGCCGCCTCCAGAAGCGAGAGACGAAAGATGTTTTGCCCGCACAGATAAGAAAAATCAAACTCTGCGTCTGCATCCACCACCTTTTGGACCGTAAAGAGGGGTCCTAATAGCACCTCTTTTACAAAAAGATGCGCTAAAAATATACCGGCTGACAATGCTGACAGATAGAAAAG
>CAZVUE010000029.1:5319-10017 GCA_964630335.1 uncultured bacterium
TTACAAAAAGATGCGCTAAAAATATACCGGCTGACAATGCTGACAGATAGAAAAGCCTCCGGGCAAACCGGTACCCTCTTAATTCATTTCTCCTTGAGGAACAATGCTTCTGCCCCATTGTCATTAAAAAGGACCTAAAGCAAGAATGGTTAATTCCAAAGAGGTTCGGCCGTCAAACTTTCCCCGGCGAAAGTCCCGTTCGATAGTATAAAAACGCCGGAACAAATCAGCGTCTTTCCGGGTTAGCCGTCTCTGTTTTTCTATACGGTTGCGAAGATACCAGGCTAAAATGCCAAAAAAGCGGGGAAAATCCCGCTCATCACCATATTGATAATCAATTATACGTAAAGCCAGATTCAGTTTGCGGTTCTGCAAGGCATGAACGATACCAAAATTGTCGGCAAACTCGGATTTCTCACCGGAAAAAAACAGGGAAATCTGATTGTTGACAAAGGGAAATCTCGTCTTTTTATCTGCCTGAAAAAGGAACACCGGGAGACTGACCGGACTGGGTTTTTTTAGATAATTAAATAATTTTTCCCGGTCTTCTTTAGTCAATCTCTCTGCCCGGCGCACTAAAACAAAACGCTGTCCGTCTCCAAAAGATGGTGTTTGACAGACAGCGATGATCTGGTCAATGCCGGTCTCGTCGCCAAAAAGAACCGTATCGTTGAAAGAATTTCTACCTCCGTCAGGAAATGCCGCCGATTTAATTCCGGCAACCTTCTCTTCGGCAGCCTTGATATCCTGATAAAGTATGAGGTAAAATGGCTTATTTCGTAGAGTAGACATTTTACTCCCCATGTAGGGCAAACCTTTAGGTTTGCGTCTAGGAAGCAAGGCTAAAGCCTTGCCCTACCTTTCTGTTTTTAACGCTACATCAGTCAGCCACTCCGTTGCTCTCTTGGCTAAATCATCCGCCGCTATCTTAATCGCCTCGGTCTCTTTCTTCGCAAAAGGACCCGACAGGTAATAGTCGGTGAAAGTGGTGATGTCCACTTCGGACATTTTCAAACCACCCCCACCTACACCTCCCCCACCCGGGGGGAGGGTTTGGGAGAGGTTCAGGTGTATGGTTACGGCTAAGCGGTATTGACTGACCTCCTTGGGGTCATCAGAACTGAAAGATAAAGCGGTTCGCTGGTACAAGGTAATTAGACCGGAAAGGAGATATTCCGGTTCTTTTTTGGTTAAAACGATGCCGGACCTTAACAGTTCTTCAGTAATGGCGTTGGTCAGAATATTCTCTACCCCGGGCTGCATCGTCCGGTTGGTAAGGATGGGAAAGTAGACCGAACGGGAAAAAGAAGACCGGCTTAAGTTCTGATAACCACAACCGGACAGGATAAGACATAAAATTAGTACAAACTTATTTAACGCTTTGTCATTCCCGCATGTCTTTAGCGGGAATCCAAATCCAATTAGATTCCCACTTACTATCCGTGGGAATGACAACCCGTTCATTTGTGGGCGCATTTATTGCGTTTGTATTAGTTTTGTTTAGGTAGTTGGGATTTGGCTCTCTTAGCCACCGAAGTCTCCGGATATTCGGCAGACACCTTCTGGTAATAAATTTTGGCCGCTTTTGAATTTTCGCTCTTTTGATAAAACCGGGCAACCTCAAAAACCTTTTCTGCTAACATCTCCCGGGTCTGGCGGTACAGTTTCTCTGCCGGCACCTCATACTTCCCTTGCGGGTACTTCATCAGAAAGGCAGCCAGCCGGTTTGAGGCGGAAAGAAGTAAGGCGTCGTTATTCTTAGCCTTTCGGTAAAGTTCCACCTCTGCCTGGGCGGTCTCAAACTCTGCCTTTTCGGCAAAAGGGCTGGCCGGATAATTTCTTACCAGGCGCTCAAAGGTCTTAATACTCTCGGAAAAATTTCCCCGGCGAACCTGGTGGTGACCCAAATCGTAAAGAGCCTTTTCCGCTTCCGGTGCGTAAGGTGCGGAATCTACAACTTCACCCAATATTTCCGAGCGGTCCGTACGTAAAAATGAAAACCGGCCTAATTCCTTTGTTGTCTGCGCCTCACCGATGGAAAACTGTTGGCTGATGGCAGAAGTGACCAATTCCGAACCCGGGTAGTTATTAACGACCTTCTGATAGGCTTTGAAGGCTTCCTCCCAGTCGCCAGCCATCTGGTAGAGTTCACCCATCCGATACTGAGCCCTGGCGGCTAACGGAGAATTTGGGAAGACCTGGAGCAGCTGCTTTAATTTGCGAATGGCGGTAGAATAGTCTGCCTTAGCCACGTACTCCTCTGCCCAGGCAAACTGGGCTTCCGGAGTCTCTTTTGCCGCATATTTGGGATTGATCCAGCGCTTGGTCTGGGGAGTCCACTCCCAGTAAGCAAAAGAGAAGGAAGGAAAAAGAATCAAAAAGGAAAGCACGAAAAAAAGGAATATTTTTTTCATTGACCACCTGAGATGTCATTCCCGCGTGTTTTAAGCGGGAATCCAGCCTGTCCCTGCATGCAATAAGCAGGGATGGATTCCTGGTAACTACATCCAGGAATGACATGGGTTAGCCAGATTATCGGACGTAAAAAGCCCCGTACCAAAACGCAGAAGAATGGTTTAGGTCTGATGAATTCCGCAAGCGGCGGAGAGTGTTGGTTGTAGAAACGGACAAAGGCTCTGCCCCATTTACTCTTCATTAAAAACCGGGCACGAAACTGCCGTAGAATCCCAACCTCCTTCGCCAGGGGCGTACCAAAGGCTGCGGTCGCAATGAAACAGCCTCCGCCGCCCCCATCACCTGACTCTTCAGAAGTATCTGCGTCAAAAGTGGCGGATATGGTATGGTCAGAAGAGACCTCCGTAAAGATATAACTGGTAACCGTATCGACTGAAGAACCATCTACCAAAACATCCTCTATGTGATAACCGTCTGATGGGGTAATCGTAAGTGTGGATGTACCACCAACCGGAACCAAAACCGCTCCGGAAGGGCTGATGACGCCGTGCGCGCCGGCAGTAGCGGTAATGGTGTAAAGAGTAATTCCGGGAGAAGAGAAAGAGACCGCATCAAGCCAGACCGTATCATCGCCGGATGAAGTGTCCACATCCTTGATATATTCCCACTTAAGCGTGTGGCTGCCCGCACTCAGATATTGACAATAGGAGGTCCAGGGAAGAAAACCGCACCATTCGGTCTGCTCCACCTCATCTACGTAAAACTTTACGTAATCATAGCTCCATTCGGAAGAAACCTGGATGAAGAAGGAAAAAACGTCCGCATCAGTAAGATAACCGGACCACTGGAGCCAGGTAGACTGGCTGTCGCCGATGGTTCCGGCCCGGGCAGACTGACTTCCCTGAACTGCACCGGTATTTGAAATGGACCAGACCGCATCGCCACCGGTGGACCAGCCAGAGGAAAAATCAGTATCAGTACCCTCAAAATCTTCCAAAGGAGATGCCGGTACGTCAATGATACCGATGGCATCCCAGGCATGCTCAACGCTGGCAACCCAGGCAGAATTAAGGTCATCAGCCGCATTAACCCAGCAATCCCGCATCTGTTGGTAAGCGGTGGAAGAAGTGACTATCTCGCTATTGGCACGATAAGCAACCAGACGGGCATTCTCTTCGCCGATGCCGGTAACGTCATAGGGAAGACCATCGTTGGTTCCGGTACCCCCTTCCGAAAGAAGGTAATAGACAAAGTTCTGGGGGCCATTGTTAATGTGGACTCCGCCGTAATCAGTCCAGAAATAATAACCGCTGTCAAGCCAGTACTGACCGTGGTACCGGGAAGGCTGTTCGTTTCCTGCACCTACTGTCGCGGTGTTCCCGGGATTTCTCATATCGCGCAGGGCAGTACTTGACAACCAGCAGTCTTCACCTATCAGCCAGTCTGCGCTACCAGCGACCCTACCCGGGTAAGCGGCCCGGCCGTCCGGCTGGGTTGCAAACTCCACGCTAACTCCGGTGATGTCAGAGAACGATTCGTTCAGGGCGCCGGTCTCGTCCAGATACACCAATTGGGAGGTGGAGTCGGTCCAGGCGTGGCCATACTCGTGCCCCACCAGGTCAAGAACCGGAAAAGGGTCTGCCTTTACTCCGTCCTCCTCCCCTCCGTCACCAAAATGAAAGTCTACACCGTCCCAGTAGGCATTGGCTCCCACCGACGCATCGTGAACATTACCCCTGGCATAGGTAGAATGGTCGTCGTAACTCTTTCGGCCATGGACGGTATTAAAGTATTTCTGGGTAGCGGAGAAGTTATTCCCCGCTGATATCTCTGTCCGGTCCGTAGTAGTCCAGTCATTAGAAGGACCGGGCCGGTAGGCATAGGTATTGGTATCGGTGTAACCGGACTCGGCTAAGTTATAGATATACCAGGGCCCGGTATCGACCGCGCTCTTGTCATAGAGGTACCAGGTATCCGCATTGGTAATCTCGTGCCACCCCAGAATAAAGACCTCGGTACCGTCTTCGCCGGTAAGCCTGGAACCCTTGATAGAACCGGGGACGCCACCGGCAGTAGGCGAAGATATGTACTTTATGTCGTTGTAACTCCGCAGGACCTTGCCGGTATTTGCGTCTACGTAGTAGACCCACTTGCCGAAATCACCCGGACCATTTTTGTAAGAGAGAATATAGTGATAGGCTAAGTGGTGCTGACTGCCCTCCGGAAAGATGACTAATTGCGGTTGTTGCACGACTTCAAGGTTCGCCTTACCGGTTAGATGTT
>CAZVUE010000030.1:0-9726 GCA_964630335.1 uncultured bacterium
CCGGGAAAACAAGATATGTTTTGTCTTTAGTGAGTTTCTCTACCGGGGTACATTCAGTTTATACCGGGGGGCAAGAAAAAAGATACCAAAGAGTCAATTCTATAACAAAGAAACCTTAGAGGAAATCTTTAGAGCCGGCGGTGAATATTTCTTTGGTCGGATAACCTTAGGTGAAGTAGGCGGAATGTTATATTGGCCGAAAGAATATTTAATTAAGAGGGCGGCTGGTGAGTACCGGAATCTACCCGTAGTTAAAAATGTTCTTGATGCCAAAAGAGTCTACATGGAATTTATGAAAAAGGTAATTGACTTCGAAAAAAAATTGGGCGAGAGTAAACTTCTTGATGCTGATTCAAACATGCTTTTTAAGTATCATCTGGAAGCAGGTATAGATATTCCTTTATTGGAAGCGCTGCCCGGAGATAGCAATCTAATGTATGCCGCTATCAGAGGAGCAGCCCGGGCCTATCATCGAAAAGTGTGGGGAGCACATATCGCTATGGCCTGTTACGGAGGCATGGGGCTTGATGCCTGTTGGTTCAAACGATGGAAAACAAGTCTATATTATTCATTCCTCGCTGGGGCTGATTTTATTTATCTGGAATCCGGCCATTTTGGTTACGCTCAGCACGGGAAAATTTATGATTTTCATAGGTCAGAGATGCAGAAATCCCGAAATATCCTGAGGGAATTCAACCAATTTTCTCAGATACATTCAAGACCAAAGAATGGACCAAAGGTAAGAATCGGATTCGTTTATGGTAATCTTGACGGCACCCCCGGTCTATGGAACAAATATGTCTGGGGTCAGTTTAAAGGAAGGAAATGGTTATCTGGTCCGCCAGAACAAGGATGGGATTACCTTGATAGGGTATACCATAAGGAAGAATGGTTTAAGGAATGGGTGAAAGGTTATCAGAACGAGGGTGACTTCTCCGGAAATCCTCCTTATGGACAATACGATATTGTGCCTGTAGAATCTTCGGCAGACATCCTGGGAAAGTATGGCTGCTTAATTTTCCTGGGCTGGAACACGATGAGCGAGGAGATTTATCAGAAACTTAAAACTTATGTTAGTTCCGGTGGACATCTTATTATGGCTGTTCCCCACTTGAGCACCCATATTGATAGAGCTAATGACCTGAACCTGTACCGTAAAGGTGATTATCACGACCTGTTTGGAGTAATAGTTACCGGCAAAGGTAAGAAGGATGTAGTCGGTGTCAAGTATTTCAATGAATCTTCGCTTCCTCCCTATAAATTCCCTGTATGGCGAATAAATACTGACCCTCGATTCCTTGGTGAAATCACAGAGGCGAAAGTAAAAATAACCGGTGCAAAAGTTTTAGCCGGGTATTCAAATTTTTATAAATCTACCGTCGATGAACTTTCTAAATCTCCATTTTTGACGGAAAATTCCCTTGGTAAGGGAAAAGCATTCCTGATTAATACCTTCTCATATCCCGGAGAGAAGGGCATGGAACTTTTTATGAATAACCTATTAAGAGTGATTTATCTCGGGGAACAGGGTGACCTCAGGATTATTGGTAGCGATAAAATTAGATATAGCGTCTATGAGGAATCTGGGCTTATTACCATCTATCTCTTAAATACCGAATTTGACGGTCCGCATTTAATTGACATCTGGATTAAGGGCAAAACCTTCCATTCGCTTAAACTTCCGGCTACTGAAATGCGTCTGCTGTACTATTATCAAGACTTAGCAATTAGTCCTGAGGATAGATTCACAGATTTGAAATTCTGGAAAGCTAAAGGAAATCGGCATGAGATTGAGTTCTTTAGCCTGCGAAATCAAAAATTAGATATTTACAATTTGAGTGATAATAAGCAAAATGTTGAGATTAACGGAAAGAAGATTTTTTGCATATCAGATAGCAGGTATTCTTTGCCTATAAAAAGAAGAAGCGATCCATCGCGCAGGACATTTTTTGACTTGAACTTTATAAAGGAACCAATAGTAAAATATAAATTCGGGGAACTGCCATATTGAAGCTTAAGTTCCTACATTGGACGCTCTCGGCGGGAACCAGTCGGCTATATTATCTGAATCCCTTCTCTATTTATCTGGTGGTAAAGAGGCTGGGATGGATTGAAGTTTTCAGAAGTTATTTAATGATGACCTCACCGCGGCTGATTTTTTCCCATCTCATACCTTCCTTCTTAACGCTTGCATTTTAATATTTCCTTGATCTTTGATTTTAACAATGGTAAGTCTTCTTGATATGTTTTCCAAAGGATATCTAAATCTACTCCAAAATATTCGTGAATCAGTTTATTTCGCATTCCGATGATTTCATGCCACGTAATATCAGGATGTTTTTTTCGGAATTCTTCGCTAATATTGTTTGAGGCTTCACCAAGTATTTCCAGTTCCCTTACTACCGCATCTTGTAACATTTCGTTGGTTTTAATTTCTTGAAGAGTAGCATGTCGGAGGTACTTTTCTATTTTAGTAATTGCTTCGGCAATATGTTCTAAATATGCTTTATCCTTGGTGTGCATAAATTATTTGCATCTTTTTCAATACGTCGTCCCGAAAAAATTTACTTAAGGAATTTTTAGTCACCAAATCCACTTTTTGGTTAAAAAGCCTGGAAAGTTCGTTTTCCAATCTCACAAATTTCAGAAATCCTATAGGCTGGACAAACTCTACCAGAATATCAATATCACTATCTTTCTTAAATTTGTTGGTAACAAAAGAGCCGAAGAGAGCAAGATATTTTATACCATACTTCTCTGGTATATCAGACCGTTGGATCCGTTTTGTGATTTTTTGTGTCATAGCGTATTGAAGTATACCATAGTGCAATTTGCTCGTCAACTGATTTTTATGGTAAAAGTGGACCACCTTTTTAAGTTGTTCAATCTGGTAAAAGCAAAAGTAGAACTTGACAAATAATTGAGATTTCTGTAAACTTCCTTTTGTGATTACCCGACGGATAGCGGTTTGGGTAATTTAGAACGGAAGGGTATGAAGAGGCTGAAGGTTATGGTGACCGGGTGCCAGGGGATGTTAGGGACTGATTTGATGGCAGCCCTGGTGCGGGATTTTGAACCGAAGGGTCTGGATCTGCCGGAACTGGATATTACGAATAAAGACAGGACAATCAAGACCATTACCGGGTTAAAACCAGGCCTGGTCGTCCATACCGCAGCCTTTACCGATGTGGATGGATGTGAGAAGGAACCGGAAAAGGCGTATCAGGTTAATGCACTTGGTACCGCAAACGTGGTGCTCGCCTGCCAGGAATTGAAAATTCCTCTGGTTTATATCTCTACCGACTATGTTTTTGACGGTAAAAAGGGAAAGCCATACTTAGAGTCTGACTTACCGGATCCGATTCAGGTCTACGGTCGGTCCAAATTAGATGGTGAGTTTTACACCCGGCACCTGCTGGACCGGTTTTTCATCGTCCGCACCGCGGGACTTTATGGAAAGCACGGTAAATCTTTTCCTGCCTCAATTTTAAACCAGATGTGCACTGGAAAAAGTCTGCGGGTCGTAAACGACCAGATTGTTTCGCCCACCTTTACTAAGGATTTGGCGCAGGGTATAATTAAGGTTATCAAGAACCGCGGATACGGTATATATCATGTTACCAATGAGGGTGCGCTCTCCTGGTACGGGTTTGCCTGTGCCATCGTGAAGGCGGTTAAAGGAAAGGCTAAGGTTCAGGCGATAGACTCTCAGGAAATGAAACGGTCTGCGCTTAGGCCGGCCTATTCGGTTCTGGAGAATTCTGTTCTTAAATCCGTGGTCGGCTATCAGATGCCGGAATGGAGCGATGCCCTGTACCGATTTTTGCAAGGCTAAAGCCTTGCCCTACGTCATGTAGGGCAAGGCTTTAGGTTTGCTTGATGTTAAACCAATATATGAAAAAGATTGAGATTAAATTAAACGGAGGGAGAAGTTATCAGATTATAATCGGGCAAAATAACCTGGACACTATCGGAGATTATCTCAAGGCGATTGATGTTGGCAGAAGTATCTTTATCGTCACCGACGACAAGGTTGGTAAGATTTACGCAGAAAGGCTAAAAAAAGCCTTCAGGAAATCCGGATTTGATGATATTGGTTTAGGCCGGTTTCCGGCCGGGGAACAGAGTAAGACCTGGAAGACCTACTTTGGTCTGTTAAAAGAACTAATCAAGTTTGACGGTGGACACAATAAGAGGATTCTGGTGGCTAACCTGGGTGGTGGAGTGGTCGGAGACGTTGGCGGGTTTGTGGCGGCTACTTTCCGCCGGGGAATTGATTACGTCCAGATACCCACTTCTCTTCTGGCAAACGTGGATTCCGGCGTCGGCGGTAAGGTGGGCATAGACTTTGCCGGGGTGAAGAACCTTCTGGGTAGTTTCTACCAGCCTAAGTTGGTCTTCGTTGACCTTAGCCTCCTTAAAACCTTAGCACCGAAAGAAGTACGGTGCGGCCTGGCTGAGGTGGTAAAGTACGGTGTTATCAGTGACCAGGAGTTCTTCAGATACTTGGAGAAAAACTATAAAGATGCGCTGGCTTTAAATCTGGCGGTGATTGAGCCGGTCGTGGTAAAGTCCTATCAGATTAAGGCAAAGATTGTGGAAGAGGACGAGCGGGATACCAAAGGGATAAGGATTTTCTTGAACTATGGTCATACGATTGGCCATGCGGTGGAAGCGGCATCAGGATATCGTTACAGCCACGGCGAGGCAGTCGCCATCGGTATGGTCTGTGCCAATGATATCGCCTGTAACCTGGGAATTTTTGACCGGAGTTCGGCCCGGAGGATAAAGAATCTATTGGTCAAGATTGGGCTGCCAATTGGAATTGACCGGGTGCCTTTAAGCCGGATTATGCATTTCCTTAAGTATGACAAAAAGGCGTCTGCGGGTACCAACCGTTTTGTCCTGCCGGTATCCCTGGGGAGGGTGGAGATAAAGAAAGGAATTCCTCTAACCCTTATCGGAAATGTTATCAGACAGCGTAAGGTCTAAAGACCTATTTCTACGAGTTTTGTTGATGTTTGATGATTTTGCCTTCAATTACATAGACCACATCCTCGGCGATATTGGTGGCATGGTCACAGATCCGTTCCAAATGACGTGCCACCAGAATAAGGGGAATCGCCCGCGGCGCTAAACTTCCGTCTTTGACAACAATCCCGGTTAATTCCTGGCACACCTCATTTCGCAAAAAGTTTGCTTCGTCATCCTGATTTCGGATTGTCCTGGCAAGCGTTCCGTCAAGTCTTACGAAAGATTCGATACTTTCACGTATCATCTTTTGAGCAAGGGAGGCTAATTTTGTGATGTCAATCAAAGGTTTAATCAAAGGCTGTCCAACCAGTTCCAGGGTTCGCTGGGCGATGTCAACCGCCAGGTCCGCAATCCGTTCCAGGTCGTTGCTTATGTGGGAAACCATAATAATCAGACGCAGGTCTTTGGCAACCGGTTGATTGCGGACAATAAAGGCAACCGTCTTTTCCTCAATTTCATTCTCTTTCTGGTCGATACGGGTGTCGCTTTCGATTACCTCATTTGCCAATTCAAGAGAAAGGTGTTCCAGCGAAGAGACGGCCTTGTTGATTGCTTCTTCTACCATGCCGCTCATCGTCAGAAGAGTACGCTTCAGTTCCTCTAACTCCAGGTCAAAATGCCGTTCCATGGTTCCTCCTTAGCCAAAATGGCCGGTGATATATTTTTCGGTACGGGAATCTTTTGGTCTGGTAAAAATGTCTTCGGTTTTCCCGAACTCGACTAATTCCCCCAAAAGCATAAAACCGGTTTCGTCAGCGATACGCGCTGCCTGCTGCATATTATGGGTGACAATGATTATCGTGTAATTATCTTTTAGTTCACGCATCAATTCCTCAATTTTAGAGGTTGCCTGTGGGTCAAGGGCGGAACAGGGTTCGTCCATCAACAACACTTCCGGTTTTACCGCGATGAGCCTGGCGATACAAAGTTTCTGTTTCTGTTCCAGAGATAAACTCAGGGCTGACCGGTTAAGCTTATTTTTTAAATCTTCCCACAGGAGTACGGATTTCAGGCTCTCTTCTACTATTCCGTCCAGGATGTTTTTACTCCTGATGTTTCCGTGGATTCGCTGTCCAAAGATGATATTTTCATAAATCGTGAGCGGAAAAGGGTTGGGCCTCTGGAAGACCATTCCGATTTTTTTACGCAGGGTAACCACGTCGGTGTCCTGGTCCAGAATATCAGTACCGTCAATCACAACTTCTCCGGACATGCGCACACCTTCTACCAGATCATTCATACGGTTAAAAATCCGGAGCAAGGTTGATTTGCCGCATCCGGAAGGGCCGATGATACCGGTGATTATTTTTTCTCGAAAAAGAGCCTGTATATTTTTAAGCGCCTGAAACCCACCGTACCACAGATTCAAATTGTTAATTTGGATTTTTGGTTTATCCAAACTTTCCGCTGAGGTAATCATCGGTACGTTTGTCTGATGGTGCCGTAAATAGCCTCTTCGTTTCGTTTATTTCGATAAGTTCCCCGGACAGGAAGAAGGCAGTCTTATCGCCCACGCGCGCTGCCTGTTTTACGTTATTAGTGACTAAAACAATGGTATAGACTGTCTTTAGCTTCAACATCGCTTCTTCTACCTTTGCCGTTGAGATGGGGTCAAGACCGGAACAGGGTTCATCGAACAAAATTACTTCCGGTTCTACCGCCAGCGTTCTGGCGATGCAGAGTCGCTGTTGTTGTCCGCCGGATAATTTAAATGCAGGTTCCTGGAGTCTGTCCTTAACCTCGTCCCACAGGTAAGCTTGTTTTAAGGCTTTTTCTACAACCTCTTGTTGTCTTTTTTTGTTTCTTAGGCCGTGCATTCTTATTCCATAGGCGATATTATCGAAAACGGATAAAGGCAGGGGTATCGGTAAGGCAAAGACCATGCCCACCTTTTTTCGCAGTATCTCAAGGTCGATTTCTGCTATGTTCTGTCCGGAAAATTTCACCTCGCCGCTTATCCGGAAGTCCGGAGCTAACTCATTGAGTCGGTTGAGCGTTCTTAAAAAGGTAGTCTTGCCGCTGTTCGCCGGGCCAATGATGCCGAGGATTTCAGAGGTAGAAATATCCACCGAGACATTTTTTAGTGCGTGAATAGCACCAAACCAGACACCCAGTAATTTTACGGAAAATTTTACCATTTCTTTTTTTTTCTAAACCTATAACGGATAATTATAGCCACCAGATTCATAAACAAAACCAACACCAGCAGAACCAAGGCGGTGCCATACTTTATCTTTTCATCCACATTGGGAACCTGGGTTGAGATTACATAGAGGTGATATGGCAGGGCCATCGCCTGGTCGAAGATGGAACGGGGTAATTGCGGCAGATAAAAAGCCGCTACCGTAAAGAGAATGGGTGCGGTTTCACCGGCCGCTCGTCCCAATCCCAGGATGGTTCCGGTCAGAATGCCGGAGATGGCATTCGGTAAAACGAGGTACCTGATAGTTTGCCATTTACTTGCCCCCAGAGATAGACTTACCTCACGAAATGAATAAGGTACACTTTCCAAAGCCTCTCGCGAAGTGGTAATGATAAGGGGCAGGATCATAATTCCCAGGGTAAGGGAGCCGGAAAGGATTGATACTCCAAACTTTAGAAAGCCTACGAATAAGGCGAGTCCGAAGAGTCCGTAGACTACCGAAGGGACTCCGGCCAGATTTACGATCGCCAGTTTAACAATTCTGGTGAGGAAATTGTCTTTAGCGTATTCACTCAGGTAGATAGCCGCAAGGAGTCCGGTCGGTAGAGCAAAAACGATGGCACCTGAAACGATATAGACCGTTCCCACGATTGCGGGAAAGATACCGCCGGCACGCATACCCTGCCTCGGTATATCGGTAAGGAACTGCCAGTTTATCGCCGGCAGACCTTTCTGGATAATAATCACAATGATCAGTCCTACCGGTACTACTATCAGAAGAGTTGCCAGAAACAAAAAGAAGAAGGCTATCCTTTGTGAATTTCCGGGATTAGGCATTTTTTCTCTTGTGTAAAAATACGTCTGCGGTTACATTAGTTACAAAACTCATTACAAACAAGACGATGCCTATGGCAAATAAAGCAAAGTAGTGTTCACTTCCTACCACTGTTTCACCCATCTCGGCGGCGATTGTAGCGGTAAGGGTGCGGACGGGTTGCAATATACTGTGAGGTATTAATGGGGCATTACCGGTAATCATCATTACCGCCATAGTCTCACCGATTACCCTGCCAAGGCCTAACATTATTGCCGCCAATAACCCCGGAGAGGCCGCGGGAAGTATGACGCGATATATCGTCTGCCAGTGTGTGGCTCCCATAGCCAGGGAGCCTTCTTTATATGACTTGGGTACCGCGTAGAGCGCATCTTCCGCGATGGAAACGATGGTCGGCATAGCCATAAATGCCAGCATAATTGAACCGGATAACGCGGTTAAACCGGTGGGTAAATGGAAGACGGCTTTTACCCACGGCACAAGGGTAACCATACCGATAAAGCCCAACACCACACTTGGTATCGCAGCCAGTAACTCAATACCACTTTTGAGTACCTCTTTTATTCTCAAGGGAGCCACTTCAGCGATATAAACGGCACAGGCAACACCGATGGGAATGGAGATAATAGCCGCGCCTAGGGTAACCAGCAGAGAACCCATTATTAGCGGGAGGATGCCTAATTGTGCCGGTTCTGAGATGGGATACCAGTTCTTACCGAAAAGGAATCTGAAGGGGCTGACGGTTTTGAAGACGCTTATCCCTTCTTTAAGTAAAAACAGGAAAATCAACAAGACAAAGAATATGGAGGCAAGACCGCAAATAAGAATAAGTTTTTCAACGAGGAACTCTTTGAACTTGCGCATATCCATGAAAGTGTTTTTGGACGCAAAAAGAGGGTATTTCTTCAAGACTATTTGATGGGCACAAAATCAGTTTCTAAGACAATCTCTTGACCTTCTTTTGAGAGGATAAAGTCAACAAATTTTTTTACCGGGCCTTCTGGTGTTCCATTTGTGTAAAGAAACAACGGACGAGAAATGGGATATTTGCCATTAACAACGTTTTCTATAATGGGAAGCATATATTTTGATTTTTCATCTTTGGCAACCAGGACTGGTTTCTGCTTTGGAGAAAGATACCCCATTCCATAATAACCTATGGCAGAGGGATTGGTGGCCACTTCGTCAGCGATTGCCTGGGAGGAAGAGAGAAGTAATGCGTAAGGAGAAAATTCTTCTTTAGAGTTGGGATTCCCCGTTCTTAACACGTGTTCCTTGAAATATACGTGCGTACCGGAATTTACTTCGCGAGAAAGAACCACAATCTTTTTGTTTTCTCCGCCCAGTTCCTTCCAGTTGGTAATCCTTCCCGTGAAGATTCGTGCAATCTGCTCGATGGTTAACCTGCTAACCGAATTTTTGGGATTTACCACCACGGCCAGACCGTCCAGAGCCACTTTTGTTTCATAAGGGACCACCCCACTTTGTTTTGCCTGGGATACTTCTTTCTCTTTTATGTTTCTGGAACTTGCCGCGATATCACAGGTGCCATTAATAAGGCTGGCAATTCCCGTACCTGAACCACCACCGGTAACTGCGGCGAAAAATCCCGGATTTTTCTGCATATATTTTTCCGCCCAGGACTGAAGCAGGTTTACCATGGTATCCGAGCCTTTAATCTGAAGAGAATTTTTTGCCGTGCCGCAACCGGAAA
>CAZVUE010000031.1:0-1589 GCA_964630335.1 uncultured bacterium
GAAAGGAGGGTGTTACGGCAGACGTTCAGGGTGGCACCGGTAGTCAAAACGTCATCCACCAGGAGACAGACCCGGTCTTTGACTATTTCCGGCTTGCGAACCTGAAACGCTCTTGCTACGTTAGCCATCCGTTGTTTTTCGGAAAGGGTTGTCTGGGAAGGAGTATTCTTAACGCGAATTAAAATACGGCTGTCGACGGGTAATGAAAATTTGGCTGCCAATTCCCGCGCCATAAGTTCTGACTGGTTAAAACCCCGTTCACGCTGCCGGCTGGAATAAAGCGGAACCGGAATGACGCAGTCTATCCTTTCGTTTAGACGATAGTACCTAAATAATTCAATCAAAAATTGGCTCAGGTGGGACGCCAAATAGGTTTCTGCCCGGTACTTGAAACGGTGAATTGCGGTAGACATTGGTTTTTGGTAACGTACCGCCGCGAAAAGAGAGCCGGAAACCGGGATGGTTAACGGTTCAATTTGACTGAAGCATTCTTTGCAGAAAATACCCCCTGATATCTTCCGGTCGCAGGCAACGCAAAAATTGGGGTAGAAAAAATCAAGCAGCCCCTGCGCCAGCGTTTTTAAAATCATATTTTTCGGGTCGGATAAATCCGACCCCTACATCAAAATTTTTTTACCAGGTATTCTGCGGCGGAATGGGCCGCGATGGCACCATCCGCGCAAGCGGTAACTACCTGCCGCAGCGATTTCTGACGGCAATCGCCGCAGGCGAATAGACCAACAACTGAGGTCTCCATTTTGTCGTTGGTAATGATATATCCCTGAGCGGTAGACTTTACTTCAGACGGCAAAAACCGGGTACTGGGCTTAAAGCCGGCAAAGATAAAGACGCCGTCAACCGCAATTGATGATTCCTGGCCGGTATCCGAGTTCCGGAGCCGAACGCCGGAGACCTTGTCTTTGCCCGAAATCTGCAGTACGACACTCTTCCCAACAATTTCCACCCCTGGTTGCAGTTTTAGTTTTTCGGCTAATTCCTGGTTAGCGGATAGGGATTCTCTCTGATGAACCAACATTACCTTCCGGCTAAAACCGGTTAAAAGGAGCGCCTCTTTGACCGCAATCGTGCTGCTGCCAACAACCGCTACGGTCTTATTCCGAAACAGGGGACCGTCACAGGTAGCACAATAGGATACTCCCCGGCCGATAAATTCAGCCTCTCCGGGTACGTCCAATTTTTTGGGTTGACTACCGGAAGCAACAATTACTGCCTTTGTTTGATAGGGTTGACCTGCCTCCACAATAAACTTTTTTTCACCTTCTTTTTTGATTGCGGTAACCTGACCGTTCGTAATTTTGGCGCCGGCCTTCTCTGCCTGCTCCTTCATCCTTCGGGCTAATTCTGAACCGCTGATACCCTCCGGAAACGCCGGGTAGTTTTCTATCCGGTCGCTCCAGGCTAATAACCCGCCGGTAACTAATCCTTCCAGTATTATCGGCTTTAAACCCCTTCTGGCTCCGTAAAGACCTGCAGTTAAACCGGACGGACCTGCTCCAATAATTATCAGTTCTTGTATCTCCATAAACCCCTTTGAATGAAATTTTAGCCTTATTTGTTGAAAAAATCAA
>CAZVUE010000031.1:1689-9704 GCA_964630335.1 uncultured bacterium
TATCTCCATAAACCCCTTTGAATGAAATTTTAGCCTTATTTGTTGAAAAAATCAAATGACACGACGACGAATTGACGGGGTTGACAGAATGAATTAAAATATTGTAGCAATATGATTACGTTAGTGGAATTAAAATCAGGTGAACGAGGAATAATCAAAGAACTGCAGGGCGGCCCCGGCTTAAAGCGAAAACTGGAAAGCCTGGGAATCAGGGCGGGCGGGAACATCCGTAAAATAAGCGAACCGGGCGGTTACCGGCCAGCAGTGGTGGAAATAAACGGTTCCAAGATTGCCATCGGATACGGAATGGCCAGAAGAATAGTCGTTGAGGTAGTCCAGATAAAAATTCTTTTAATGGGCAACCCCAACGTCGGCAAAAGCGTGGTTTTTTCCAGATTAACAGGATTAGATGTTATTTCTTCCAATTATCCCGGGACAACCGTTGAATACACGCACGGCACCGCCTGGATGGAAAAACAGAGAGTCCAAATCATCGACGTTCCCGGAGCGTATACCCTGGAACCCACGAATAAGGCGGAAGAAGTGGCCTCCGGAATGTTATCAGAAGAGAAGCCCGACCTGGTTATCAACGTCGTTGACGCAACCAACTTAGAAAGAAACCTTTACCTTACGCTGCAAATACTGGAAAAAGGAACGCCGGTAATCATCCTGCTTAACAAATGGGACATGGCAAAGTGGAAAGGCATAATCATTGACCTGGAGGGACTGTCCCAAAAAATAGGGGTCAAAGTGGTTCCGTTCGTTGCGGTCACCGGTGAAGGCATAAAAGAACTTCAGACAACGGTTAAAGAAGTAATTTCAAACCGGGATAAACCGTCCCGGGACATACCCCCGGATGATGACGGGAAATGGAAATTGATCGGTGAAATCAGCCGTTTTGTTCAAAAAACGGTGCACAAACACCCTTCGTTTCTGGAAAAACTGGCTGATGCCTGCACAAATCCCCTGACCGGTTTTCCCATCGCCCTGATCGTTTTGGCGGTAACCTTCTTCCTCATAAGGTTTATCGGCGAGGGCCTGATAAATCACGTTCTCAACCCGTTTTTTTACAATATATACCATCCTTTTATCGCCGGCATCGTAAACCTGATTTTCCCGGCAGGCATCCTGCAAAAACTGCTTCTGGGAACCACGCCAAAATTTATGGAATCTTTCGGTGTTCTTACCACCGGCGTCTATATTCCCTTTGTGATAGTGTTGCCTTACATCCTGTCTTTTTACTTCGTCCTGAGCTTCCTCTGGAGGACCTGGGTTACTTACCCCGCCTGGCCGTTCTGCTGGACGGTACTCTGCACCGATTCGGCTTGCACGGTTATGCGGCCATCCCGGTGATTTTGGGCCTGGGTTGCAAGGTACCGGCGATGATGTCGGCCAGAATTCTGGAGACGCGGCGGGAAAAGATTATTGCGATGGCGCTGATAATGATGGTCGCCCCCTGCATGCCGCAGAGCGCCATGATTATAAGCATATTGGGAAGATACGGGCTGAAATATCTGGCGGTTGTCTTCGGAACGCTTCTTATCGTTTCGCTGGTCAGCAGTTCTGTTTTGAACCGATTGCTGAAAGGGGAAACTCCGGAATTATTCGTTGAAATTCCCGCTTATCAAATGCCCAGGATGCGGCCTCTGTTAAAAAAACTCTGGATGCGAATAAAAAGTTTTATTTTTGAAGCGGTCCCTTTGATTATCCTGGGTATTTTATTCGTGAACATTCTGGATATATCGGGTTTCATAAAGTTCATTTCAAAACCCCTGGGGCCGGTCATCGCCAATCTGCTTGGATTGCCTAAGGAAATCTCTTCTGTCCTGCTTCTGGGATTTCTAAGAAAAGACATAACCATAGCGCTCTTGATTCCGTTCAACCTTTCCGGCAAACAACTGATTATCGCCAGTACTTTTCTGGTGTTATACTTACCGTGTTTTGCCACGTTTTTTGTTTTATTAAAAGAAATCGGGGCAAAGGATACGTTTAAAATAGTGGCACTGACTTTCCTTATCGCCTGCCTGGTCGGGGTGATTCTGAATTTAATCCTGTGAGGAAAGGGGACCAAAAATCCTGGTTCCCAAACGTATTAAATTCGCTCCTTCTTCAATGGCAACAAGATAAGAATCGCTCATTCCCATGGAAAGGTGCTTCATATCCACCGCAGAAATTCCCATTGCCTTAATGCGTTCGAAAAGCCTCTTTGTCTCCTGAAAATAAGGCCTTAAATCCTCCGGATTATTACAGGCCGGACCCATCGTCATCAGTCCGGTAGACTTTACATTGGGCAAAGATGAAATCTCCGTTACTATCCTTGCTACCTCTTCCGGCACAACCCCGAATTTCTGAGGTTCCCGACCGCTGTTAATCTCAATTAAAACCGGCATTATCTTTCCGGTTGATTCTGCTCGTTTATTGATTTCAGCGGCTATTTCCAGAGAATCAACTGTCTCAATCATATCAAAGAGAGCCACCGCCTTTTTTACCTTGTTCTTCTGGAGATGGCCGATGAAATGCCAGGAAACCTTTGGGCCGATATGGTTAAAGACAGATTCGGCTTCCTGGAGATAATTCTCACCCACAATCCTGACTCCTGCCTCCACCGCCTCTAACACTTCCTGAGGGGTCCTGGATTTTGCCGCGGCTACCAGTTCGACACCCGGAGGCAGATCCTTCAAAATCGCCTGCACTCTCTCTTTGATTCCCATAAGAATTAAGTTAAACGGCCAATGGGGTCAATATGGATAGTTGCCCGATAGACACCATCCACCTCCTGCCTCAAGCGGTGTTCCACGGTATCGGCAATCTGGTGTCCTTTCTGAACGCTTATGTTCCCATCCACTAAGATATGCATCTCTACGATTATTGCCGGGCCCGAGCGCCGGGCAGACAAGTCATGAATCCGAAGTACCCCTTCTACCGAGAGGACTACTTCTTTAATCTTTGCAATGGTTCTTTCGTCCACGGAACTCTCTACCAGTTCGGCGAAAACATCTTTTCCTATCCTCAACCCAATTTGGATAACAAAAACCGCCACCACCGTAGCCGCCAGAGGGTCCAGAATTGGAAACCCAAGCCGGGCACCCAGAATGCCCAGAAATGCCGGAATGGAAGAAAAAGCGTCACTCCGGTGGTGCCAGGCATCCGCAACCAACGCCGGACTCTTAATGTGACGACCGACACGAATAGTATATTGATAAAGACTTTCCTTTAAAACGATGGAAAAGAGAGCGGCAACCAGAGGAAGAATGGTCGGAACGGTCCGGTACGGTTGTAAAACACCGTAGACGCCCCGGGACAAAAAATCAAAACCCACCCCAATCAGGATTAAGGTCACTGCCGCGGCCGCCATCGTTTCAAACTTGCCGTGGCCGTAAGGATGGCTGCCGTCCTGAGGCATAGTACCAAACTTTAAGCCCAACAAGACCACCGTTGTTGCTAAAATGTCGGAAAGGGTATGGACCGCATCGGTAACCATCGCCTGACTTCTACCGACAATACCGGCGAATAGTTTAAAACCAAAGAGGACGACGTTGATTAGCAAAGCAAAGAAGATATTCTTCCGGCCGGCAAAATAACGTTCCTGTTGATTGAGCATAGATAGGGTTCTAAAAAAAGGAACATGTAGGGCAAACCTTTAGAGCCTGCCCCTGTATGTTTCAAACAGGGGTTTGCTTATTTATTTGCAAGGCTAATCCCTGCCTAAAGCATGCAGGGACAGGCGCCTTGCCCTACGGAAACTGCTAAAGCCTTTGCCCTACTTCTGGTTAGTGAAACGCGGCTTTATTCTTTCTTCAAAAAGAACGTAAAGGACCGGAATAAAGAAAAGCGTGGCAAACAACGCCACCAGAAGCCCTCCGATAATGACGATTGCCAAAGGCTTGAAGAACTCCGAACTTTCGCCCCGGCTCAGGACCAGAGGCACCATACCGAAAATAGTGGTTAAACTGGTCATCAGGATGGGCCGCAAGCGCAGTTGCCCGGCTTGGATGATTGCCGACTTTAAAGGAAGTCCCTGTTTACGCAGGTCGATCGCAAAAGAAAGCAGAATAATTCCGGTCTCTTCTATAATTCCCACCAGCATGATTAAACCCAGAAATGAGGTAAGAGAAAGGGTGTAACCGGTCAAAAAAAGCGACCAGACCACTCCCACTAAACTCAGCGGTACCGCAAACATAATAACAAAAGGGTCAAGATAAGACTCAAACTGACTTGCCATTACCATATAGACCAGAATTATGGAAAGGATTAGAGCAAAACCCATGGTCCGGAAGGACTTAACCTGCTCCTGGCGTCCGCCGGCAAAAGAAAGGGAAAAACCTGCCGGCATAACCAGTTTACGGAATCCGGCGGTTGCTTCCGAAACGATGTCACCCAGGGACCGGCCGTAGAGCTCCCCGCTTACCTCCACAATCCGCTCCTGGTTGCGGCGCTGGATGGAAATTGGTCCTGAACCCAGCGTTACATCGGCAACCTCGGAAAGGCGAACCAATCCTCCGTCAGGTGTGGCGATAAAGACTCCGGAAAGTATTCTGGGGTTGTTCCGGTCTTCCGACTGAAGACGCACCATTATGTCATACTGTTCACCCAATTCCCGAAACTTATTGGTGGTGTCGCCTTCAAAATATGCCTTGACCTGGTCAGCAATGCCGGCGACACTCAGGTTCATTAAACTTGCTTTTTCGCGGCGTACCTTTATCTGGTATTCGGGCTGTCCCTCATCCCGGCTGACGTCCACGTCGGAAACGCCCGGAATCTGGGATATAATCCGGGCTACATCGCGGGATAAATTTTTAGAATTATCCAAATCATAGCCCATTACTTCTATTGTCAAAGGTTTACCGCCGCCAAAAAACATTGAAGCCATCGGGTCGGTGGTGGAAAACAGAATCTTAGCCTTCGGAAATTTCATCAAAGGCTTAAGCGCCTGGGCAATCTCACGGGTGGACCGGCGGCGTTTATCTCTGTCTACTAACTTTGCCATTACGCTACCCCGGTGTCCGGCCGGCGCCTTTCCACCCATCATGGTCAGAAAACCGCCTTTTAATCCTCTGCCCCACCGGGCAAAAACAACTTCCAACTCCGGAACATTATCCACGATTATTTTTTCTATCTGATGCATTACCTTTTCGGTCTCCTCGTAACGGCTCCCGACCGGTAGTTCTATGTTGTAGGTCAACATACCCTGGTCTATCTCGGGTATAAACTCCGTACCAACTAAAGGAATCAATAGCAGAGAAACGGACAGGAGAACTGCCACCATGATGACAACCTTCTTCTTGTTACTCAACGCCCATCCTAAAAAAGAACCGTAGGCAAGGGATAACCGCCGGAAAAACTCCTCACCCTTTTGAAACAGGGTTTTTTGCCAGCCGCTGCTTTCTTCCGGAAGACGAAGAATCTTGCTGGAAAGAAGGGGAACCAAGGTGAGGGCGGTAAAAAGAGAGCAGAGAAGGGTAAAAGAAAAGGAAAACGCCAGCTGCCGGAAAAGGATGCCGGAGATACCGCCGGTGAAGATAACCGGCACAAATACGGTAACCACTGCCAAAACGGACGCAATGACCGCCGGCGCCACTTCTCGGCTGCCGGAGAGGGCAGCCTCAAACCGGTCTTCCCCTCCCTCATGGTGCCGGAGAATGTTCTCAAAGACCACAATTGAGGCGTCCACCACCATACCCACCGCAATCCCCAGACTGGAAAGCGAAACAAGGTTTAAGGTGAACCCGGCTCCGTACATCAAAATAAAAGTAGTAATCAGACTGATGGGAACACTGGCGGCAACGATGAAACTACTGCGGATGTCCCGCACAAAGAAGAAGATGACCAGAATCACCAGCAGACCTCCCTGGAGGAGAGAATCCCGCAGGCTGCCGATGGAACGCTTGACAAAATCAGACTGGTCAAATATATAATGTAATTTAACGTCCGGCGGTAGATTCCGGCTGATTCTCCGGAGTTCTTTCTGAACACGGTTTACCACTACCACCGTATTGGTACCGGACTGCTTCTGGACCATCATCGCCAGACCTAATTTCTGGTTGATACTAACGTCTCCGGATTTTTCCGCAAAGGCATCGGTTACCGCGGCGACGTCCCGTAAAAAAACCGGTCTGCCCTGAACCTGCTTAATCACAATCCGACTTAACTGGTCAATGGTGACTTCTTCCGGTGTCCGTACCACGTATTCGTAAGGACCGCCTTTTATAAACCCACCCGGCATATTGAGGTTAGCCTGGTGGATGGCACCAACCACCGCACTTATGGGAATCCGGTATGCCTCTAAACGCTGCCGGTCTATCCCCACGTCAATTTCCCGCACGTTGCCGCCAAAAGTAGATACTGAAGCCACCCCGGGCAACTGCTCTAACTGGCGGCTTACCTTTTTATCCAGGTATTCGTACATCCGGGCATAACTTTCTTTTGTTTCTACTCCAATTACCAAAACCGGCATCATCGCAAAATCAAATTTCATCACGTATGGTCGGTCCGCCTCGTCCGGAAGTAACGTCTCCACCAGACCCGCTTTATCCCGGACTTCGCTCGCTTTTTCCTCCAAATCAACGCCCCATTCAAATTTCAGGGTAACGATGGAAACGTCCTGGTTGGAAGAGGATTCAATCTTATCAAGACCGCTCACGGTAGCCATCTCATTTTCAATCGGCAGGGTCACCTGACTCTCCACCTCCTGAGGACCGGCTCCGGGATAATAGGTAACAACCGCGATGGTGGGAATTTCCATTTCCGGCAATAAATCCAGACCTAACCGGCATAGAGAAACGACGCCGATAATCAACAGGCCTAAAAAAACCATGGCGGTTAAGACCGGACGCCGGACGCCAATTTCAGACAGATTCATTTTTTTTGCAAGGCTAAAGCCTTGCCCTACGTTACTCCAGTGGCAATGTAGGGCAAACCTTTAGGTTTGCGTTATTTGTAAATATTCAGGGGGATTTCGTAACGGCTACCCCCATGCCTTCAAACAGCGTGTCAATGCCTGCGTCTGCCACCGATTCTCCTTCCGAAAGACCTGATAGGACTTCATACCGGTTCTCTTCCTGAATACCCAGGATAATTTCCTTCTGGTGAACCACACCGTCTTTGATGACGAAGACATATGTCTTGTTTCCCTGGCGACTCAACGCCTCCTGGGGAATTGTCAGGACGTTTTTTCGTATCCCCATTAGAATATCTGCCCGGACAAACATTCCGGATTTCAAACGGAGGCCCGGATTGGAAATACGCATCTCTAAGGTCGTGGTCCGGGTAGACGGGTCCAGAACCGGATTGATTCGGGAAACGTTGCCGGTAAAAGTACTTTCCGGAAAAGCATCCGGTTTTATCTTAATCTGCTGTCCGGGATGGATCCGGGCTAACTCGGTCTCTCCTATCGGCACTTTAACCTTCACGAAACTCAGCTCTACTAAATCTAAGATTGGTCCGGCGGCCGGAGTAATAAAAATACCCGGGTCAAGATAGCGCTTGCCTACAAATCCGCTGAAAGGCGCAATAATCCGACAATCAGAGAGTTGTTCCCGGGCTAAATCAGACTGGGATTTAAACCGCTCAGACGTAGCCTGACCGGCATCACGCCGGGCACGGACGTTATCCATCTCCTGAGACGTAATCACCTCTTCTTTAAAGAGTTTTTCCATCCGCTGATATGAACTCTCTGCATTGGCTAAATCCACCCGGGCAGATTTCAAAGCCGCCTCTGCTTCCGACAGACGCAATTGATAATCCCGCTCTTCCACTTTCGCCAGGACCGCGCCCTTCTCTACCCGGTCACCCTCCTGGAAAAAGACCCCTTCCAATTTTCCGGAAACCCGGGAGAAGACCGGTATGCTCTGGTCGGGTTCAATTGTTCCGGAAAACGAGACGGACTCGCTTAAATTGGCCCGGCCAACCGTCTGGACCGTAACCGGTATTAAAACCGATTCTTTTTTCTGCTTTCTGCCGGAAAGACGCTGGTAAGACTGAAACAAGACTAAAACCACCAAAACCGCAATCACCCA